>DASUOD010000082.1:0-3614 GCA_036276795.1 Saccharimonadales bacterium (SeqCode) | reverse complement strand
TCCTGCGCAGGCTTTCGCGTCGGAAACCGCCCGGCCCACGTCCTTCCCCGCGCTCGCTGATCCTGGGCGCGCTATAGCTGGTGTACTGCGATATCTGGAAGACCAGGCCGACGGCGGCCGTCATGAACACCACGCTGGTGCCTCCGTAGCTGATGAACGGCAGGGTTATGCCCTTGAGCGGCAGCAAGCCGATCATGGCCCCGACGTTTATGATCATCTGCGTGCTCAGCCAGGCCAGCACGCCCACCACTACCAGGCGGCTGAAATCATCAGCCGTACGCTCGATTATGTAGCGCAGGCGGGCGAAGAACGCCACGAAGACCGCCAACAGCACCACGCTGCCGATGAAGCCGAACTTTTCGGCGTAGATGGCGAATATGGAGTCATTGGCCGCTTCCGGCAGGTAGCCGTAGGCCTGGACGCTGCTCCCCAGCCCCAGGCCGATCATACCGCCCGAGCCGACGGCTATGAGCGCCTGGCAGGCCTGATATCCGCTGTCCTGGCAGTTGGCCTCCGGATGCAGGAACGTCGCCAACCGTTCGCGGCGGTAAGGCGTGGAAGATACGGCCAGCACGCCCACCAACGTTATCATGCCTCCTATCAGCAGTATGCGCTTCATGGGCAACCCCGCCACATAGGCCATTATCACCATCATGGCCACTATCACGCCCATGGAACCCAGGTCGCTCTGTATTCCGGCCACGGCGATGGCCACGGCGCCGAGCGCGATGCCCAGAGGTTTGAGGGTAGACTGCACATCGCCCAGGGTACCCTGCCTGATCCTTTCCGCCAGGAAGCCCGCCAGCCAGATCATGACGGCGAACTTCACCAGCTCCACGGATTGGAACGAGAAAGAGCCCAGTCTTACCCAGCGGTGTGCCGGGAACGCCGGGTTCACCGGTATGATGAGTGCCAGCAGCGTGGCGATCGCGGCGGCCCAGAGCAATGGCTTGTAGGCCCGGCGCCACCATGCGAGCGGTACCTGGGAGGTGATGATGAACGCCACGACACTTAAGGCTATGGCCAGCAGCTGCTTGTTGACATAGTAGCTGCTGTCGACGTCGTTGGCGGCGCTGAGCGCCGGGCTGATGGCATATACGACTATCAGGCCTATGGCCAGCAAGGTTATGCAGAGCATCAGCAACCAGTAATCAGCGCGGTGTCTGCGGCCCAGGTTAAGGGCCGAAAAACGGAGCTCCGGGCGGCGTCTGGACGTTTGCGGACGCATGGCCTTACCCCTGTTTGCCCAGCAGGAACACTATCAGGCCGATCACTGCCGCTACCTGACCCAGGATCCAGAAGCGCATGGTGACCTTGGTCTCGGGCCAGCCGATGGCTTCGAAGTGATGGTGTATGGGCGAAGACAGGAATACCTTCTTGCCGCCGCGCAGTTTGCGCGAGGTGCGGTTGATGATGACCGAACCGGTCTCTATCACGTATATGGCGCCTATTATGGGCAGGACGTAGACGGTGTCGGTCTGAAGGGCGATGATGCCGAGCGCCGTACCGAGCGCGAAAGCGCCGACGTCGCCCATGAAGAAACGGGCCGGATGGATGTTGAACCAGGTGTAACTCATGAGCGTACCCACCACGGTCATACAGAAACCGGCCAACGCAAGCTTGCCCTCTACTGCGCATATGATGGCATAAGTCAGGAAGGACGTCGTCAGCAGGCCTCCGGCCAGCCCGTCGAGTCCGTCGCTGAAATTGACGTATATGGCGGTAGCGATCACCACCAGCCAGAACAATGCGATTATGGCCACGCCTATATGCCACTGCTCAAGCCCCGGTACATATATGGAATTCACGCCCAGCTTGGCATAGAACCACCACCCGCCTATCAGCACCAGCAGGCTGTACAGGCTGAATTTGAGCCGGGCGCTCATGCCCGCCACCTTACCGCCTATGCCGCGTATATTCATGAAATCGTCTATCAGGCCGATGACGGCCGCTCCCGCCAGACCTGCCAGCGGCAGCCAGGTCTGGCCGCGCTCCAGGTTGGCTGCGAGCGTGACTATGGCGATCGCCAGCACGAAGATAAGTCCGGCCATGGTGGGTATGTTCCGCTTGTGCTTCGCGGCATGGAGTTTGGCGTACACGGTCGCCTTGCCGCCCGACCAGGCCTCGGTCCGTTGGCGCTTCCACCACTCCTTCTTATAGGCCACGTGCGTATATATGGGAGTTATGGCCATGCTTAGAGCGAAGCCGAAGAATCCGAGCGCCAGCATGTTGATCAGGTCGTTGGCGGTAATGGCGATGTGCAGGATGTTCATATTGGAATTTACCTTATTATAACATTTTTAATGCGTCTTCGGCGTAACGTAGGAGTTATCTATCAGCATGTGGGCCAGATCGGCGAACACCGGTTGGCCGGCATAGGATCCCGCATACCCGGCGACGCCCGGCTTTATGTTATAGACCGCGATGACGTACTGCGGTTTGTCGCCGCCGACGAAGCCGGCATACGTGCCGTTGAATTCCGTTTCGGAATAACCGCCGCCCTGTTTGGCCACCTGGGCGGTCCCGGTCTTGCCGCCAACCCTGTAATTAGGCCCGAAATCCAGGTACGGGAAGCCTCCGAGCAGGTGTTGTTTGACCACGTACTCCATGAGCGGCACCATATCCCTGCTCACCTGCTCCGAGACCACGTCCTTCTTCACCGCCTTGGGCCGGACGGTCCTGCTCTTGCCGTCCGGGCCGATCATCCGATCGATCAGCGACGGCTGGTAATACGTGCCGCCGTTCAGTATGGCTGAATTGGCCGCGGCCAGCTGCAGGGCCGTTATCTGCAAGGCCTGGCCGAAAGAAGTGTTGGCATACGTAAGGGATATGGCCGGAGCCGACATATCGGGCGGAGGCACGTAGCCGGCCGATTCATAGCCCTGCTCCACCCCGGTGGGTTTGCCGAACCTGAAGTGATCGGTCATGTACCTGTGCCAGGCCTCCATGCCTTTCTGGTTGATGCGGCCGCCTCCGCCCATCTGCATCAGCTCCCAGGTGGCGCCGGTGTTGAGCGACAGGTTGAGCAGGCTCTTGATATTCTGCTCGCGCGCGCCGCCGTCCTCTTCGATGTTGGTTATGGTGAACTCGTCCACCACCCAGCGGGCCGGATCATAGAAGGTGGTGTCGGGTTTGATGACGCCTTGGTCGAGCGCCGCGGCCGTGGTCAACACCTTCATGGATGAACCGGGTTCTATGGCATGGGTCACGGCCGCGTTCTGGAACAGCGCGGGATCGGTTACCTTCTGGTAATTACCGGGGTCGTAAGTAGGATAATTGGCCATGGCCTTGATCTTGCCCGTGTGCGGATCCATTATCACGGCGCTTAGGCCTTGCGACCGGGTCCTGGCATACGCATCCTTCAGGATCCTTTCCATCTGGGCCTGCATGGCCAGGTCCAGGCTGACGATTATGCTGTCGCCATCCTCGGGCGGTTTACGTACGTTGCCCTTGCTGGCCGCCAGCGGCACGCCGTTGGCGTCGGTCACCGCCTTCACCTCGCCGGGCTTGCCGGCCAGCTTGTCGTCCAAGGCCTGCTCCAGGCCGTACTGCCCTTTGCCCCCGTTGTCCACGAAGCCCAGAGCCTGGGCCGCCAGGCTGCCTTGGGGATATAT
>DASUOD010000081.1:0-5147 GCA_036276795.1 Saccharimonadales bacterium (SeqCode) | reverse complement strand
CACGTATGGATTGGGTCAGCGTGTTGTAGTACATCGCGCCCTGGTTAGTGGTCGTGCCGCAGGTGGTGCCGGCGTCATCCACCGTGGAGCCGTCATTATTTTCGTAGCTGTCCAGCTGGAGCAGGTGCTGCGTACCGTTCGTAGTGGCCGAACCTATCTGGACGTCGGTGGCCATCAGGATGCCGCCGTTGTTGGGCTCTACCGTGAATACGTCCGTGCCGCCGTTCTGGACGGCGAACCGGCCGCCGTTGCTGCTGCAGGTGGTGCACTGCAGGTCGAATATGATGCTCGGGTCGGTAGAGGTTTCCTGGGCGTCTATCTCTAGGTTCTTACCGTCCGCCAGCGTGACCGTGGCCGGACTGGAAGAGTAGTTGTAAGTATCCTGCAGGGTCACGCTCACGCCGGCCGCGCAGTTGCCGAACGTCAGGTCGCCGGCGGCAGAAGAAGCTTTCAGACAATCACCGGAACTGCCGGGGTTCTGGGGCAGGGTAAGGGTCCACGACGCCGCCGGGTTGGCGCCCGCCGCCGCTATGCTCACGCTGTTACTGCCGACGTTGTTATACAGTTGGACGGCACCGATGGCCGAGGAGGCGTTGCCCAGCGACAGAGCGGCGGCGGATTGGATCGCCAGGGTGCCCGCCATGGTAGTGCCCACCCCGGCGTGGCCTATGGTTATGGAGCCGGGTGTGCCGGTGGCCGTGCCTACGTCGAGTATCAGGTTACCCGAGTTGCTGGTGCTGCCTGTGGCGTTGCCGGTGCGGATGGTCAGATTGCTGGAGTTGGTAGAAGCCGAAGACGTATCCTGGGTCTGCAATTGGCTTAGGATGCCCGTGCCGCTGATGTTGAAGTTACCGGTCTGCTGGGTACCCGGGCTGGACGCCTGCAGGCTTACTACGCTGCCCGAACCCGAACCGTAACCTGAACATACGGTGGCCGTGGTACAGACTTCGTAAACCCCGCCACCGATTATGGCCTTGAGGGAATTGTTATCCGACCGGTAAAAAAGGCCGCCGTTCCTGTTAGTAAGTGTGGTGGGGTCGGACGAAGCGGAATCCAGAACCAATATAGTGGTATCGGTGTCGCTGCCCGTGTTGTCGCCCACCTTCACGATGTTGTTCGATGTGTCTGCCGTGAGCAGTGTATTGGCCGCGGCGGCTGATTGTATGGTCAAGGCTGATGTTGAATCTACAGCGTTTTGCAGGATCACGGGGGACGGATTGGTTATGTTCTGCAGGGTGAAATCATCGAAATAATACGTGCCCGTGGTGGCCGCGGAACGGACCGCGGCCGAGGCCCTGACGTAATATTTTCCTGCCGGCACGGTGGCGGTGATGCTCTTGAGGACATATGAGGTGCCGGGCAGGGTGCCGTAATCGGTGGAACTGGCGGGGTTCGCCTTGTCCTTGTCGTAGAAGGTCAGCTGGATGCCGCCGGTGCCGTCCGCCCCGGCCGAATTCTTGACCCAGCCATCGAAGTATACGGTGTCACCGGGGCGGACGGCGTAGTAGCTGCCGCCGTAGACGTCTATATTCGTGCCGTTAGGCGTTATCTGAAGTTCGTGGTTGCCGGTATGGGCGTTGGCGCTGTCGTTTACGCTGACGGCCTGGGCGCTGCCGAACCACCCCTGTTCTCCCACGGTGGTATCGCCGGCGGCATCGGCGCCGGCTTCGAATCCGGGATTGTCCAGCAGGTTATTGCCGTACTTGACGCCGTTGTTGATGAAGTAGTTATTGGCCGTGTTGACGTTCAGCAGGTAGGAACCGGCGGCGTTCTGGAACCGGAAGGCGGCCTGCTGGTCGGTGTTATTGCGGATGGTGACCGTACCGGAGTTGCCTACGCCCAACAGCACCGTACCCAGATTACCGGCATTGCTGGCCCGTATGTTGAACAGGTCGGCCCCTATACTGATGTCGGAGTCCTGTATGTCGATGGTGCCGTGCGTGCTATCGAGCTTGATCTCGGGGGTGGTAGAAGGGTTGGCGCCGTTCTGGTAGGTGGCTTGCAAGGTGGTGGCGTTGCTTGCGCCGGCCGCCGTCCAGGACGTGCCGTTCCAGACCATGGTGGCGGTGCTGTCGTGGCGCATGGCCACTTCTACCAGGGAGCCGCCGCTGTTAGCGTTCAACGTGAAGTCGCTGGACACGGCATCGGCCGTTATGTACAGTATGCGGCCGATTATACCGCTCTGCGTGGGCGCAGGCAGGGTTACGACTATGCCTGCGGTACTGGCGCTTACGACTATGGATCCGTAACCGTCGACGTTGGCCTGATCTATGGTACAGCTTATGGCGCAGGCGGTGTTGTTGACCGACAGGAAAGCGCTGGGCCCCAAGCTGACCAGGCCTTTGACCCCTGTTCCCACGCCATCGCCGCCGCTTATGTTCACATCCCCGCCGTTGGCATTGCCGGTGCCGGCGGCATCACCGCCGTCCAGGTTGAGGTCGCCGCCCGCGGCGGCCGCTCCGCCGCTGCCGGCTGCTCCGGCGGATATGCTAAGCGCCTTTCCGGCCACGCCGGAGCCGGCCGCCGCCACGCTAAGCGTATGATCCGCTCCGGAGCCGAAACTGACATCGCCCGAATTGTTTATGACGAAGGCGGTGTTGCCGCCTGATTGCAGGTTTATAAGGTTGCCTGCGCCGGTCTTGTTGATGGCCAGGCTATCGCTGCCGGAGGCGTCCGTCTGCAGCCCCTGGGCCAGCTGTATGAACTGCGAGCTGTCCAGGCCGTCCAACAGGTTCGAATTGAAGGCGTACGGGCTTGAGGTAAGGCGTTTCATGGGCAGCATCTCGCCATCCGGGCTACAGGCCGAGAACGGCGTACAGGAAGACCCGGTACCGGCGATGTTAAGCGATAGCCACAGGGTGTCCTGGTTCCAGTCCACGCTGGAGCCGAAGGCCGTTATGGAACCGAGCGACACCGAGAAATAGCCGTTCTTCACCGTCACGCCCTGACCGTTGTCGTTCAGGTAATCTTCGGTCCACAATAACGTACCGGCCGGCGTTCCGGTGGTATTACCCGCGGTCTGGCCGTCGCCGTCCTGGTATATCTTGAACTCGATATTGTAGAAGCCGTCGGGGACGGTGGCGCCCTGGGCGTTGAGCAGGCGGCCCTGGAAGTTCAACTGCTGGTGTATGCCGGCGGCGGCGTCACCGTGTTTTGAAGGGTATACAAAAGCAACCGCGCCCAAAAGGACAAGTGATAACAATAGCCAGCGTCGCCGTTTTGGCAGGGCCTTATGCATTTTTTGTATTTATTTGGTGTTTTTTAAATGTTTGTTCCCGGCTCCGGCCCCCACAAGTCGGTGATTTATCACCGGAGCCGTTACCTGTTATAAGCATAGACCTTATGCTTTGATTTGACAAGCGCCACTTATCTTTGTGACACAGCTGGCACCGCGGCTAGCCGACGGGCGCGTGGTACATAGGGCCGCTGGGCGGCCGAAGGATGCGCTTTTCCCTCTGTTCTCCCAGCCAGAAGCTGATCAGCAGGGTCACTATCATGGTATAAAGGGGCCAAAGCACCAGCAGTTTGTTGGTGGTGTTCTTGGATACGTTGGATACCGTGGCGGCCTGCGGCTGGCCGTTTATGATGGCGGCTATGGTCAGGAAGGCCACCCGTCCTTTGGCGTCGCTGGCCTGGATGATTATCTGATAGGTGCCCGGCTTGCTGTATTTGTGTCCGGCGTTGAAAGTCACGTTGGTGTTGCGGGCTATGACGCTGTTCTTAGAGTCGCCCCATTCGACGTTCACGGCATAAGGCGGGGTTCCGCCGATTATGTTCACCGGCACGTTCAGCAGCTGGTCCGGGAACATGCCCCGGAAGACGGCGTCGGTATTAAGTACCAGCTGTGCGTCTTTGAAATTCAACGGACTGAGGCCGGCGGCCTGCGATAGCGCGGCGTCGTAGTACACCGTTATGGTGCTGGAATCGGGACCTGCCTGGTTCAGTACGTCGTAAACCCTCGCTATGAGCTCGTTCTTGCCGATAAGGAGGTCCACTTCCAGGGAATAGGTGCCGTTATCTTTGCATGGGGTGGAACCGGCGAAGATGTTGTTCTTGAATATCTCTACCAGGGTCTTGGCCGTACAGGTGCCACTTACGGTTATGGGGCTGGTGGTGAAGTGCTGGCCCGGGCCGGGCGAAGCTATGGTGGCCGCCTGCTTGGGCGGTGATTTGGCGGGCACCGTGCCGCTAAGCCCGATGGATCCGGCCGCGGGTCCGGGACTTGCCCCGGCTATCCGGCCGATCGACAGTACGCCCATGATGACCCCCACGGTAAGCACCAGAAGGGCCAACGGCAGGTAGGATGTGTGTTCGTGTGGCCTTAGGCGGCCGCTGTGTTCGTGGTGGCTTATTTTGAGCCAGCCGTGTCTAGCCATAGCCACATTGTAGCACTTATGCTTGATTATGCGTCAAAGCTATTTCTTGCGCTTGGAGGATTTTTTCTTCTTGGTTTCCGGCTTTTCGGACTCTTCTTCAGCCGGTTCTTCCGGTGCCGACGTTTCTTCTGCTTCAGCCGGCTCAGGAGTGCTTTCTTCTTCGGTGGGCTCTTCTTCGGCCGGTTCTTCCGGGGTTTCAACGACGTCTTCGCCGTCCCGGTCGCCTACGGCCGCGCCGCTGCCCGTGCTGCTTCCTTGGTCGCTGCCGCGGGCTTTCTCTATGATGCGGCGGTTGTAGCGCCTTAGAGCCGAACGGAGTATGAAGAACAGGGCTACCAACGCGATGGCCAGGGCCGCTATCAGGCGGTAAGGTATGACCCAGAACACGGTGCTGGCAGTGACGGTCTGCTCGGGATTGCCGTACGTAAGCTTAAGGTCGGCCTTGTAGCGTCCGAACAACTTCTTGTTGCCGATGACGGACTTGTCCAGGGCCTGTTCGAACTTACGCGTGCTGGAGGGCAGGATGTTCCTGGGCGGGCTGTTTATGTTCACGGCGCCGACCTTCCGGTCGAACATGTCCGTGACGCTTACCTGTCCGATCGGCTGTTCGTGCACGTTACCCGAGTTATGGGCCCTCACCACGAAACTCACCGGACCCGACTCCAGTACGGTTCCGCTACTGCCGCCGTGGTTCACGGAAAATTCCTTGATTGACAGGTCATGATTGATCTTCCCGTTCACGGTGAACAATACCAACGCGCCCAGGCTGGC
>DASUOD010000080.1:0-3287 GCA_036276795.1 Saccharimonadales bacterium (SeqCode) | reverse complement strand
TGCTTTTCGTAGTCTTCAAGCTTGATGCCGGGCTTCAGCAGAGTCAGGGCGAATTTCTGTACCTCCAGCACGGCGGCGTGGACCTCTTTCTGGCGCCCGGATGGCTGGCCCAGACTGACCGTACGGGTTATGTCGGCCGCGTAATGTTCGACTTCCGCGCCTACGTCCACTACTACGAGCTCGCCCCTTTTCAGAGCGCTGTCGTTGGCCACGTTATGCAGGGTACACGCCCGCTTGCCGCCGGCTACTATGGGCTCGAAGCTGTGCCCTGCGGCACCGCGGCGCCGGAAGCCGGCGGTAATACCGGCTTCTATCTCGTATTCATGGACGTATTCTTTCCGTTTTGAAGGCTTCAGAGCCTCTTTGACGGACCCGACCGTTATGTCGATGGCCGCCTGCATGGCCTTGAGTTCCGGAACCTGTTTGATCATCCTAAGCCGGGCCAGTTCGGAAGATATGTCGTTGAACTTAGGCCGGTCACCGGCGGCCCGCATCCTCGCGGCCAGGACACCGCGCGCCGGGTTCGGATATATGCCATGGCGTTCGGTATATCTGTGGCCTGCCGGCGTATAGACGTTGCCTGTCTTCTTGAGCCGTTTGCCTAAGCGCTCCCAGCCTGCCTTACTGTCCGAAACTTCTTTGATTCCGGAGCGCCTCGATAAGGGTCCGTGATCCACCGCTCCGTCGAATGCCTCGCGGATCGCCGGACGATCCGGAACCATAAGATATTCCTTGTTGCCGTCCATGACCAGCACTACGTCCGGCTCGTCTATGCCGGTCAGATACCAGAAATCCGCATCCTGATGGAAAAGATAAGCGCCGTCTATACTGCTCCTCTGCAGTAGACCGTTCGCCGTGACCACTATCAGCCCGTCGCCCACGGCATCCCTCAGGCGGCGCCTGTTGCCGACGAAGAAACTACTGGAAAATAAAGACTTCATTATCAGATGTCAGTATAGCAAAGGCGAGGTTTATTCTTCGGGTTGCGGAATCTCGCCGGTCGTGAATTCGGCCTGGTCGGCGACAACGGCATACCTATAGCCTTCGCCTACCGCGTAGTTCAGGTGGCTCCTGTCCTGATCCATGTCCACGAAGAGCACGACGGACTCGGGCGGATGTATGGCATTGCCCAGGAACGTGCCCATTTCCACGCCCGTTATCGTCCCGCCGCTTCCTGCCAGATCCTCTCCTTCCGCCCCCTCGGCCACGTAAGGATTCTCGGGGTCTGAAAGGTCGACCGCGGCCAGCGCCTTGCCGGCGGTAAATTCAATAGCCCGGCTTACAAGTCCCAGCTCTTCAAGACCGTTTAGGGCTTCTTCTTTGCGGCCCGATAGCGCTTCCTTCCTTGAATCGACGTCTCTCTGGGCTTCGACGATCGTCGCTCTCATGCGCTCTTCGGCGCCCTGCAAGTCGCCTGTCGCGTCCTGTACGGCCGTAGTCCTCAGGGCCAATTTAGAAGCAAGGGTGGCTCTGTCGAACTTTATTCCTGCGTACGGGTGGGTGGGCTTATCTAGCTCTCCGTTGCTCATTTCGGGAAACTATAACTTAAACTGTGGTCGAAGTCAAACTTGTGTTCCTACGGCAGCCTTGATCAGCCTGGCTTTCGATTCGCCTATCACATCGCTTAGATCGGCCTCCGAAGCCGCAGTCACCGCGCGCAGGGAACCGAACGATCTGATGAGTTTCTTCCTGGTCGCCGGCCCAACCCCCGGAATATCATCCAGCAGGCTTGCGGTCTGCCGCTTTGTCTTGAGTACGCTATGGTAGCTGACAGCGAATCGGTGCGACTCATCACGTATGCGTTGCAATAGTTTGACCAGATTGGTGTTATGCGGCAGGTTTACCAGCACGAAACCTCCGCTTTCAGTCAAAAATCCGCCCAGCTGCTGTAACGTTGACGTGTTAAGTGTCACATTTGTCCCCTGTTTCCTGATTACTATCTGTTCTTCCCGCTTGGCAAGGCCTATGAAGGGCATGTCTGGGTAGCCGCATTCATCACGCGCCCGGATCGCAGCATCAAGCTGGCCTTTGCCGCCGTCTATCAGCACCAGATCCGGCAAGCCCCACGCCTTACGGTTTCGTGGGCTAAACCGGCGTTTGAGCGTTTCGTGCATATTGTAGAAATCGTCATTGCGATTGAGCTTCGTCTTGAATTTTCGGTACTCAGCCTTGTTGCTGACACCGTTGGTGAACACGACCATGCTGGCCACCACGTCACTGCCCTGTTGATGCGAGATATCATAGCCTTCTATCCTTCTGGGGAATTGCCCGATACTTAACAAGTCAACTAATTCGTTCAGAGCGTGATCCTTGCTGATATCCTGGAACTCTTTGTCGCTGAATATCACCTGCTTGTTCAGGTTGCGGAGAGCGAATAACTGGTTGCGGTACTTGGCCGCGGCTTCGTAATCCTTGGCTTTGGCGGCACGCTTCATATCGCGTTCCAGTTCGCGCTCGATGGTCTTGCGCTTACCCTCTATCATGGCTATGAGTTTGCGTAGGTTAGCGCGGTAGTCCTCCAGGGTGGTCCTGCCTTCTTCCAGGCCCGGGTCCAGGCCCAGGTGGTAGTGCAAGGTGGCGCGTTTCTGCCCGGCTACGCGGCGTGTGGCGAAAGGAAAGACCTTTCTTAGCAGCCTTAGGGATTGCCGGACGGCCGCGGTACTGGTGTAAGGGCCGAAGTATCGTGCGCCGTCGTCCAGTGGGCGGCGCGTGGTGGTGACCGTCGGATAATCGCTGTCGTAGTCGATGCGTATGTAGCTTAGGGCCTTGTCGTCGCGGAGCAGTATGTTGTAACGCGGCATGTAGCGGCGTATCATCTCCGCTTCCAGAAACAGAGCTTCAAGCTCGCTGTCCACCGCCATCCAGTCGACATCGTATATCTCCCGCACCAGGGCTTCGGTCTTCGGATCACGGCTGCGTGACTTCTGGAAATACTGGCGCACGCGATTGCGTAGTGAGGCGGCCTTGCCCACGTATATTATGTTGCCTTCGGCGTCCTTATGGAAATAGACGCCTGGCTCCTTTGGCAGACCGTCCAACCTGGCTTTCAATACTTCGCTAAGTGCCATACTTATATTTTACCGTAGGGCATGGCGCACGCAGTGTTTACACTCGGGTACGCAATCTTCGCAGATAAGTATCAGGTCGTTGCACGATTTGTCGACGCAATTCTCATAGTTGCTGGTGAGGCCCGCGCAGTGGCTGCAGCGTCCGATGTCTGCCGCTTTGTCGGAGAATCTGGCGCCCATACGGTCGTCGAATACGTATAGCGAACCCTCCCACAGGCC
>DASUOD010000079.1:0-6902 GCA_036276795.1 Saccharimonadales bacterium (SeqCode) | reverse complement strand
ATTTCGAGCGTCCTGGGGATGCCTTCCAGCGGATAGAGGGCACTCGACAGGAAGAACAGGGGCAGGACCAGGAAGTTGTTGACACCTTGGAAACCCTGGAAGTCCTCTACCATGGACGCGATCGCGGCGCCGAAACAGGTCAGCGCCAGGGTCATGTAGGCCATTACGGCCAGGGCGGGAAATACCATGAGCCAGTTATCGGGCCGGAAGCCGAAGACCATGCCCAGTATCAGTACCATGATGCCTTGCATCATCGCGATCGTAGCTCCGCCGGCGGCACTTCCCAGCAGGATGGTAAGCCGTTTGACCGGCGCCACAAGCAGTTCGGCTAGGAAACCGAAACGCTTGTCCTGCAATATGATGATGCCCCAGAATACCGCGGAAAGCAGGATGGTCTGAGTGACTATGCCCGGTACCAGGAACTCCAGGTAATCACCTTCCCCGGCCCGTTGATAAATCGCGCCTATGCCATAGCCCAGCGCCAACATCAATAATATCGGCTGGCCGAAAGCGCCCAGCATGCGCGAGCGGCTGCGCACATAGCGCTTCATCTGCCTGAGCCAGAGTATCCTGAATACGTCCATCAGCGCAGCTTCCTGTTGCGCAGCGCCGTCTTGAAATTCAGTGTGTCATTGTTGCCGGCTTCCACGTCATCGCGCAGGGTTTCGCCCGTGAGTTTCAGGTAGGCCTTCTCAAGCGTCTTCGTGCCCGTCTGTTTGCATAGCTGAGCGGTCGAACCCAGCGCGGCTATGCGCCCATGATCGATGATGGCGATCCGTTCAGCCACTTCTTCCGCCTCATCCAGATAATGGGTGGTGAAGAATATGGTCATACCCTTCTGGCGGCTCAGCTTCTTCACGTAATCCCACATCAGGTTGCGTGTCTGGGTATCAAGGCCGAGCGTCGGCTCATCAAGGAACAGTACCCGCGGTTCGTGTATCAGGCCGCGGGCGATTTCCAGCCGGCGGCGCATGCCTCCGGAAAACGTCCTGATCAGGGAATCCTTCCGGCCCCACAGCTCTACCAGTTCCATGAGCTCCTTTATGCGGGCTTCCTGCCGCTTCCGGGGTACGCCGTACAAGGTGGCGTGCAGCTCCATGTTCTCGTATGCGGTCAGTTCCTCGTCCAGGCTGGGGTCCTGGAATACTATGCCGAACGCTTTGCGGGCCGAGTCGCGCTCCTTGGTGACATCGTGGCCGGAAAGCCGCAGGTCGCCGCTGGTGGGCCTAAGCATGGTGGTGAGCATCTTGATGGTGGTGCTCTTGCCCGCGCCGTTAGGTCCCAGAAAAGCGAATATCTCCCCCTTCTTCACGTCGAAGGAAATACCGTCGACGGCAGTGATACCGCCGTCGAAGCGCTTCACGACGTTATTCGCTGAGATAATGTTTCCGACCATGAATCAGCTGTCATTATACAGCAAAGCTATACATTGTATATCGATAACTAGGTTATAATCGTTGTGATGGAAAGCATAGCTTTGGCGGACAGGATAGCCGCCCTGCAGGAAAGTGCCACCATGGCCCTGAACGCCCGCGCCAAGCGGTTGGCGGCGGAGGGCAAGGCCGTATACAACCTGTCGGCCGGCGAGCTGGCTGCAGACACGCCCGAATACATCCGCTCGCATGTGTCGACCAAGCTACACCACAACAAGTACACCCCCGCCGCGGGATTGCCTGAGCTGCGGGAAGCCATAGCCGACGAATCCCGTGAATTCTACGGTCTCGACTGGATAGGACCGGCGAACGTAGTGGTGACGGCCGCTTCCAAGCCGGCGCTGTACGCGGCCCTGCTGGCCCTGGTCAACCACGGTGACGAAGTCATAGTGCCCATGCCGGCATGGGTGAGCTACATGGAGCTCGTGAAGCTGGCCGGCGGCCGGGTGGTCCCCGTGCCGCTTACGGCTCAATTCGATGTTAAGCCGGAAGCCGTGCTCGGTAAGATCACGCCGAAGACCAAGGCGATCATATTGAATTCACCCAACAACCCGACCGGCGCCGTATTTTCCAAACGCAGCCTCGATAAGCTGGCGGAGGGTCTGAAAGGTACCGGCGTGACCGTCATATCGGACGATATGTACAGCAAGCTCGTATACGCGGACGATTTCGTTCCAGTGCCCAGGATAGGTTTCGAGCGCGCGGTCATAGTGAACGGCTTCTCAAAAAGCCAGGCCCTGACAGGCTGGCGCATCGGTTATGTCATAGCCGACGAAAAGCTCGCGCGCGCCATATCACACCTGCTTGGTCACATCACCGGTAACGCGTCGGTGACCAGCCAGCATGCTGCGCTCAAGGTGATGGAGCGCGGCAATACGCCTCCCGCGGAGATATTGGAAACCCTGACGCGCCAGCGCAGGATCGTCGACGATACGCTCAAAGATACGCCCGGCATTGCTTACCAGTTACCAGGCGGGGCCTTCTACTTCTACCTGGACATACGCGGCATGACCAAGGATAGCCTGGGATGGTGCGAGGAACTTCTGGATAAGACCGGAGTGGCCATAGTGCCGGGAGAAGCCTTCGGTACGCCCGGCTTCGCCCGCCTGTCATTCGTGACCGACGAAAAGACCCTGCGAAAAGCTTTGGAGCTCATCAAGCGATTCGCTGCCGAAGGAGCCGGAAAATGAGGCGCATCCCGGGCACCATGGCTACACAGCACCCGGATAACGCTCTCGCGCCTTATTGGAGCAAGGACAAAAATCCGTTCATCGGGGCCTACCAGGAGATGGCCGAAGCCGTGGCCTGTTTCGGCGACCTGGGCGCCGGCGAATACATGTGGGACTGGGAAGGCAAACATGCCGACGCCGCGGTGATAGACCGCCTGTTCACCGAGCACCACGACTACTTCGCCAAGCATCAGCTGGGACGCGATAAGTTCCTGACGTTCCGCATACCGAACATCTGGGAGGAAAAGGGCTACAACCTCATGCAGGCCATGACTTCCATACTGAGTGGCGAGGACGAGGCGCGCGATTTCAATTTCGGGCAAAGGCCCCTGTTCGAAGTCATACTGCCGATGACCGAGCGCCCCGAGCAGCTCATGCGCATACATAAGCTGTTCCAGAAGCTTGCCCAGTTCAAGAACGCGGACTTCACCAAGCACGAAACCGACGATAACGATTATCTGGAACTGATCCCTCTGGTAGAGAGCGTGGAAAGCCAGCTTGGCGCCGCCGGCCTGCTCCAGAAGTACGTCGCGCTTCACCAGGAGCATTACGGTTACAAGCCGGCATATATACGGCCCTTCCTGGCCTGCTCGGATTCGGCCTTGTCTTCAGGACTTCTGGCGGGCGCCATCGGCAACAAGGTCGCCTTGGCGCGGCTATATGAATTCTCCCATAAATCCGGCATCCCCGTATTCCCCATAGCCGGTCCCGGCAGCCTGCACTTCCGCGGCGGACTTAAGCCTTCGGAGGCGTCCGTGCAGCGGTTCCTGGAAGAATTGCCGGGGGTGCGTACGGTCACGGTGCAGTCGTCCTTCCGGTACGACCACCCATTGTCAGAGGTCAAGGACGCCATAGCCCAACTGGAGGCCGGGCTGCCGAAGACCAAGCCCCTGGCTATCAGCCGTGACGGGCAGCAGACCCTTATAAACATCGCGGAGCGTTCTGCCGGCTTTTATAAGCACGGGCTGGACGGCGTGGCCGAAAGCATGCAACCGATCTTCAAAGGCGTCCCCAAGCGCCGCGACCGGCGCCAACACATCGGATTGCTGGCATACTCGCGCCACATGGGTGGCCAGGAACTGCCGCGGGCCATCACCTTTACCGCCGGATTCTATTCCGTGGGCGTGCCGCCTGAATTCATCGGTGCCGGCCGCACCCTTAGGTCGCTGAAAGATAATGAGATCGGCATACTGCGCGATGTCTATCCCCACCTGTCAGCCGACTTCGAGGCAGCCGGGCGCTTCGTGAACCTGGACAATCTGAAGAAGTTCGCAGCCGGCGATGACAACTGGAAGGCCATACTGGAAGACGTCGAAGCCGTCGAAGATATATTCGGTATAAGGCTCGGGCCCGGGTCGGAAGACGAACGCACGCATCACGAGCTAAGTTCCAAGCTGGCTTCAGCGCCCGACAAGGACGATCCGTCAGAGCTCATAGATAAGATGGCCGCCCTGCGTAAAAGCCTGGGTTAGGCGTTGTAAGTACCGGAGCTGGTCGAACCGCCATGTCCGGTCCAGTCCGTATGGAAGGACTCGCCGCGCGGCTTGTCGGTGCGTTCATAGGTATGCGCGCCGAAGTAATCGCGCTGGGCCTGCAGAAGGTTCGCCGGAAGCCGTTCGGTCCGATAACCGTCATAAAACGCTAGCGCCGAAGACAGGGCCGGCACTGCCACGCCCGCCTGGACGGCGGCGGACACCACGCTGCGCCAGGACTGCTGGCCGGATCCGACGGCCTTGGCGAAGAACGGGGCGAGCAGCAGGTTCTTCAAAGCCGGGTCATCCGTGAAAGCCTGCTTGATATCGCTCAGGAAACGGCTGCGTATTATACAACCGCCGCTCCACATCTGGGCTATACCGCCGTAGTTCAGGTTCCAGCCATTCTCTTCCGCAGCGGCGCGCATCAGCATATAGCCTTGGGCATAGCTGACTATCTTGGCGGCATAAAGCGCCTGGCCGAGCTGTCGGATGAATTCATCTTTATCGCCATCAAATCCAGGCTTAGGTCCTTCCAGCACTGATGCGGCTTCAGTCCGCTGCTCCTTAAGGGCTGACAGACAGCGCGCGAACACGGCTTCGCTTATGAGCGTGACGGGCTGGCCCAGCTGGGCCGAACTGATCACCGTCCACTTGCCGGTGCCTTTCTGGCCGGCGGTGTCGAGGATCTTGTCGACCAGAGGCTGGCCGTCCTCATCCTTGTACGCCAGGATGTCAGCCGTTATCTGTATGAGGTAGCTGTCAAGTTCGCCCTTGTTCCAGTCCGCGAAAACCCGCGACATGTCTTCGGCCGACTTGCCCAGGCAGGTCTTCATCAGCTGGTAGGCCTCCCCGATGAGCTGCATGTCCCCGTACTCGATGCCGTTATGGACCATCTTCACGTAATGGCCGGCGCCACCTTCGCCTACCCAGTCGCAGCAGGGCGCGCCGTCCGGTGACTTGGCGGCTATGGCCTGGAAAATGTCCTTAACGTGCTGCCAGGCACCGGGGGATCCGCCGGGCATTATGGACGGGCCGTTACGGGCGCCCTCTTCGCCGCCGGAAACACCGGCGCCTATATAGAGCAGGCCCTTGCTCTCGGCTTCCTCCGTGCGCCGGGCAGTATCGGTGAACAGGGAGTTGCCTCCGTCGATTATGATGTCGCCCTTCTCAAGGTGCGGCACGAGCTGCTCGATCGTGGCGTCCACGGCGGCGCCGGCCTTCACCATCAGCATCACCCGGCGCGGCTTCTTCAACGACGCCACCATCTCTTCGATGGAGTGCACGCCGATTATCTTCGTATCCTTGGCTTCGCCGGCCAGGAAGTCGTCCACCTTGGAGACGGTGCGGTTGAACGCCGTGACGGCGAACCCGTGGTCAGCCATGTTCAATATAAGATTGCGCCCCATGACGGCCAGGCCGATGACGGCGATGTCGGCTTTGGGGTCTGAATCATCTGGCATGGTTCTAGTATAATGCAACTGAGTATGAGCAATGAACTTTTTGGCACAGACGGCATACGGGGACCGGCCGGCACGTACCCGCTTGACGAAGACGGCATGGTCAGGATCGGTATGGCGGCGGGCACTTATTTCTCCGAGCCCGGCGGCGTGATCCTGGTGGGCTGGGATCCGCGGAAATCCTCAAAGGACCTCGTCGCATACGTGACGAAGGGTCTGGTGTCGGTGGGCATCCGGACGCACAAGTTAGGCGTCATCCCTACCCCGGGCCTCGCGTACCTGACGCGTGAGCTGGATGCCAAGGCCGGCATCATGATCACGGCCAGCCACAACCCGTACACAGATAACGGCGTCAAGATTTTCACCCCTGATGGCCGCAAATTATCCGACGAAGATCAGTCCGGGCTTAACGGCTTGATCAGCAGCGGCGTGCCGTACCGGGGCGAAGGCGACGCGGTCGAAGACAAAGAAGCCCTCGCTACTTACGAAAAATTTCTGACCGATAACACCGATGCCGCCGGTTTCAAGGGCATGAAGATAGTTGTAGATACGGCCAACGGGGCCACCAGCGGCATCGCCGGCCGAGTTTTCAGGGCGCTAGGCGCAGAGGTGACAGCCATGGCGGATAAGCCTGACGGGCGCAATATCAATGTCAACTGCGGCGCCACCGACCCTACGGCGCTTCAGGCCGCGGTCATCGAACACGGCGCGGACGCAGGCGTGGCGTTCGACGGCGACGGCGACCGCGTGATACTGGTGGATTCCAAGGGGCGCCAACTGAATGGCGACCATATCCTCTATATATTGGCCATGACAGGCCGCCATGAAGGGGTCATAGCGACCATAATGAGCAACCAGGGGCTCGAGACGGCGCTCAAAGAGAAAGCCATAGCCTTCGAGCGCACCCCCGTCGGCGACCGCTCGGTACTCTCCGCACTGGATAATACGGGTTTCCGGCTTGGGGGCGAACAGAGCGGACACATCATCATGCCTGATATCAGCCCCACCGGCGACGGCTTGCTGGCCGCCATACTTACGCTATCGGCATGCACGAAGAGCGGCAAGGACCTTTCCGAGTGGTATGACGGGCTGAAACTGCTGCCGCAAGCCTTGATCAGCATACACTTCCCAGACAAGCACCTGCTGGAAAGTAAGATCGTCCAGAACTTCCTGGACGAGGAATCCGCCAAGCTCGGTGAACGGGGGCGCTTGAACGTACGCGCTTCCGGCACGGAGCCCAAGGTGCGCGTGATGGTAGAGGCCAGCGACGCCCAGGAGCGCGCTGAAAGGATAGCGGACCGGCTGGAA
>DASUOD010000078.1:0-7778 GCA_036276795.1 Saccharimonadales bacterium (SeqCode) | reverse complement strand
GCCGTACCTACCGTCATGGGCGACGTCATGCAGCTCGGCCGGGTAATGCAGATGGCCGCATTGTACGCGGTGCTGTCGCTGGATATGCGACCGGTGCGATCACAGCCCGTCGACACGGCAACCATTGTTAGAAATTCCGCTGACCAGATTCCTCCGCCGTGGCAAGCTTCTCTTAACTGATTAGTAATATCGGTACTTGGTCGATACGCTGGGCGACAGCGATGTCAGGCTGGGCGGAAGGGGGTCGATGATAACAGGCAAAAAGATAGTCAACCGCATACTGGCCATCATCATATTGCCGGCATTACTGCTGGCAGGAGCGGCGATGGGCCCGCAGGCCCCGGCTTCGGCGGAGAGCAGGGATTGCGACAACAACGCCGTGATTTACTGCGGCGCCTTGTCCGTCGGCGGCATGATACATAAATATGACCGCGGGGACGGGCGTAATTCCGCTAAAAGCATACGCTCTATCTTCGGTGCGTTCGGAATCGGTCCGGGCGACATCAGGGGGATGAGAGGATCGGTCCAGGACGGCGTGGTCACCAAGAGCGGTAATGTCTATGTAGGCGGTAAACTGGTGGCTACCAACGCGTTCACCGCGGGCCGTCAGCACATGGACGGCAGTGCCCGGCATTCGAACGACGGCACCGTTTTCTACACCAGGAAGCCTAGCGTGTCTTTCCAAAGCGACAAGCTGCGAGCGTTCGTAGTCATGAAGAACGGCACATTCCAATTCGCCGTACTGACCAGCTGCGGCAATCCGGTAAAAGCTTCGCCCAGGAAGCCTCATCATAAACAACATATGGGCATAGGGCAGGCCAGGCCGGTCAAACACGCTCCCAGGAAACGTCCGCCCCCCGTCAATACTACCAATGTCTGCAACGGCGATACGTCCAATACCAACAGCGGCGTGGCCTCCCAGGGCGGTAACTGCAGCACCAACACCACGAACAACACCAGCAACACCAACGTCACCAAGACCACCATAGTGAAGACGACTTCCAGGCAGCGGCCTCCCGCGCCGCCGGCGCCGGCCGCCACGCAAGCACCTGCCGAGGCCGTAGTCGAGACGCCCGTCCAGACCACCGGCGCCACCACACCTGCCGCGCTGCCTAACGTCGGCGCCGGTAACCTGCTCGGCCTCTTCGGCGCCACCGCGACCATAGGCACCATCGGCTATAGGATATTCCTGGGCCGGCGCCTTGGCGGCCCCGGGTCGGATTTCTGACATGCTTTCCGGGTCGTCGCGCGGGAAGAACGAAACCGTTTAACTATCATCCAGCAGATAAATGTTATGATGAACTTGCCTAATCAAGGAGGGAAGCATGGACGAGGAACAGACACCGCAGGAGCCGGCTAAGAAGCCGTCGAAGGGATACGGCAAGCGGCCCATGTGGCAATGGGTACTCATATATCTGGTGGCCGCCATAATCGTTTACGGGGTGATCTACCTGGTATTCTTCAATAACGGGGGCAGTTCCGACGGTACCGGCGGCGTTTACAGCTACTAGGCTGCGCTGGGTGTGGATCTGATGTGCAAAAAGCGGGTTAAACGGTGCATAACCCGGGTAAGTTGTGATTTGTGACACGGAACCGTATGGACATTCGGCGTATATTAAGTTTATGGTCCGCATCATAAATCAGCAACCACCCCAGCGGGTCAGACGGCGCACAGGGCATATCATATATTATTGCAAATTGAATGAGCTGCCATTTACGCGTCTGGTTGATTTCTGCAGCAAGACGTTAAGACACGGGGACGTGTGCGTGGTGATAGCCAGACAAACCTATATAGACCGGATAGCCCGCGGACTCCGGGACCAGGGCATAGACCTCTCCGAAGTTGAAAGGAGCGGCCAGTATATGGCCGTTGCCGCCGAGAAAATGCAGAGTAGGGCCGGCCCGGCCAAGGGGGACGTCACATCGTATAGGCAGGCGCTGACCAGTATCGTCTCCTTGACCGAAGGCAACGGGCGACCGATACGGGCCCTTGGCGAAGCTCTTAAGTCTTGAAATTCGGGGCCTCAGCCGCACCTGTGCATAACTATTTAATAAAGATTTAACAATTTAATTATTAAATAAATGTGCGGGGGACAACGCACTCATGAAACTACTGTGCATCGAAGATAATACCGACCTGGTCGAAAGTCTGAAACATTTCCTGGCATCCGGATCCGGAATAATGCATGCCGCCAGCGGCCGCGACGGCCTGCGCATCGCCGGGAGCAAATCCTGTGACGCCATCATCCTGGACCTGGGCCTGCCTGACATCCCCGGGCTCGAGGTGTGCAGACAGCTCCGGAGCAGCGGCGTAGAAGTACCCATACTGGTGCTGTCGGCGGTCAATGACTCCGACACCAAGGTGGCGCTGTTCAAGGCCGGCGCGGACGACTACATGACCAAGCCGTTCACCATAGCCGAACTGCGCGCCCGCCTGTTCGCCCTTCGCAAACGCTCCAATCCCGGCAGCAAGCAGATCGAGCCGCACCTGCTCAAGGTAGGCACGCTCACTTTGGACCCCATGAAACGCCAGGTCAAGCGCGGCAGCAAAACGATACTCCTGCGACGCAAGGAGTTCGACATCCTGGAATATCTGATGCGCAACTGCGACAAGATCGTGACCCGCTCGATGATCATGGACAACGTGTGGGAATCCGACAGCTCTTCCTGGGACAGCACCATCAACGTGCATATCAAGCGCGTACGCGACAAGGTGGACCGGCCATACAAGCGCAAGCTCATAAAGACCGCTTACGGCCTGGGTTATACTATCAATGATAGGTCATAGCCCCGCATCTAACCTATAGGAGAAAGGGGGTGGGTATGAAAGACGTAGTGACCAGCATACTGACCGACGGGAACGCACGGGACAGTGCGGCCGTCGAAGACGCGCTCATGCGGCAGGCTGCCGCAGTACCGTGGTCTGTCACGTAAGCTAGGGGCGGGGCCGTTTGCACAAAACGGCCCCGGCTCCAAAATTAATACCCACTATCATGAAGCGCAAATTATATAACAGGTTCATCAAACCTATTTCTACCGATTCCGACCTGGCTGAACGCGAGATAGTATTGAATTGCTTGCTGACGGGAATCCTTGCGCTCGCGGTCGTAGCCTTGATCGCCACTATCATCACCCCGCCCATCGCCCACGAGACTTTCTACCCCGAACGCGTCCTTAACAACCTCTTCACCATAGCGTTCATCATCGGACTTTACTTTTTTGCGCGCTACAGACGGCACTACAAGGCCGTTGCCGCCATACTGACCCTCCTGATCATCGCTTTCGGCTGTTATATAGCCCTGCAGTGGGGCATGCTGAATCCCGTAGGCGTACTGCTATTGAGCCTGGCGGTAGTCATGGCGGGTATATTGATAGGCGCGCGTTATTCCTTGTACGTGAGCCTTTTTCTGCTGGCGCTGTTCATCTATCTTCATCATGGGGAGAACAGCGGCATGCTGCACCCCGACATCAGCTGGCTGGGCAGCAAGCCGACGGTGGGAGACGTGGTCGGCTTTTCTGCGATCCTGTTTCTCATAGCCCTCGTGTCCTGGCTGTTCAACCGGCAGATGGAATTGTCGCTCAGACGGGCCCGGCGCTCGGAAAAGGCCTTGCAAAGACAGAAGAGCCTGCTGGAGGTAAAGGTACAGAAGCGCACCCAGGAGCTGGAAGCGGCCCGTCTGGAACAGCTTACGGAGCTATACCGTTTCGCCGAGCTGGGACGCCTGAGCACGGCCCTGTTCCATGACCTGGCCAACCACCTGACGAATATCAGCGTGGACATGGAAGGACTGGACCCCGAGGACAGGGACATACTGCGCAGGATGCGCTCCAACGTGCGCCACATAGACGACGTGGTGAAACGTGTGCGCCAGCAGATCCAGGGGAAGAGCAACGTGGAAGCGTTCAACGTCATGCATGAACTGAACGAGGTCATAGACATGCTGTCATTCAATGCCAGCCAGGCGGGGGTGAACATGATGCTGGAGCCCGGCAACGTCAGACCTTCCTTAAGCTACAAAGGCGACCTGACACGCTTCCGCCAGGTCCTTATGAATATCGTTTCCAACGCCATGGAAGCGTATCAAGGCAAGCGCGGCGACACCGGGGAGCGTTCCGTGGTAATCAGCCTGGAAAGGGTAAAGACCACGCTGACCATACGGATCACGGACTACGGTTCGGGCATACCGCCGACGAAGATCAAAAAGATATTCGAGCCGTTCTACACCACCAAGCCCAAAGGGGTGGGGATCGGCCTGTTCATCGTCAGGCAGGTGGTCCGGAACGATTTCGGCGGCAGCATAGACGTGACCAGTAACAAGCGGCAGGGCACGACCTTCAGCATCACACTGCCCAAGAGCTACTATGCCAAAGCCGGACGCGCTTGACGGCGCCGTGGCGCGCGGTCTGGGCTTCCTGGCCAAGGCGCAGGAGCCCGACGGGAGTTTCATAAGCTATTCGAGCGCGCGCATGCGGCCGTTCAGGCGCGCAAGAAGCTGGCAGACCGTGTTCGTGCCGGCGCTGATGCTAGGTGCGCTGGCAGGCCTTGAAGACGGTCCCGCCCGGGACATACGCGATAAGCTGGCCGGCTTCCTGCTGCGCGAGAAAAGCGGCGGCTGGAGCTTCAATTATTGGGCGAGAAAGTCGCCGGACTACCACGACCAGCCGTACCCCGACGACCTGGATGACACCTTCTGCGCCTTGGCCGGCCTGTATCTTCACGATCCGGCCCTCGTGGACGAAGAAGCGCTGGCCAAGGTAATCAAACTCCTGCTTGCCACCGAGACCGCCGTGGGCGGGCCATACAGGACCTGGCTGGTGCCGGCCGATAGCGAACCGGCATGGCTGGACGTGGACATGGCGGTCAACAGCAACGTAGCCTACTTCCTGTCCATGGTCAGCAACGGCCTGCCCAACCTGGACAGGATGATGGGCGAGGCCATCAAGCTCGACGCGTTCGTCTCGCCGTATTATCCCACCGACCACCCTTTCATATATTACTTCGCGCGGGCATACCGCGGCCCGCATAAGGACCTTCTGCTCAAAAAGGCGCGCAAACTCCAAAGATCGGCCCTTACCGACCTGGACCGGGCCCTGGCCCTGAGCGCCCGCTTGCGGCTCGGCGGCGACCGTGGCCTGCAGGCGGCAGCGGACGGACTGATGGCCGGCCAGCGCCGGGACGGAAGCTGGGAAGCGGCGGCCTTCTATGCCGACCCGGAGATTGACGGCAAGACCTACTACAACGGGGGACCGGCCCTGACCACGGCCTTCGTGCTTGAAGCGCTCGGTCTTTACCGCGGATATATCGAAACGTCGGCGGCCGGCAGACGCGTCCGGCGGCCCGCTACGGAAACCGTGCTGTCCATGGCCGGGAAACGATCCGCCGGCCTGGAGGAAGAGCTGCGCGCACCGCTCATGCGGTCCCTGAAAGACCTAGCCGCCAGCGGGAACGGCGAAGACATAATAAGCCTGGCGCGTCGCTTCAACGCATCGTTGATCGCGCCCCTGCCGGCTACCGCGGCCAACGGCAAGCTGCTGGACACCTTGGGGCTGGCCAACCTGTGGGGCTGGCTTGCATACACCATATACGACGGCTTCCTGGACGGGGAAGGCGAACCGCACCTTCTGCCGGCCGCCAACGCGGCCGCGCGCCGATCGCTGGATACTTTCCTGGAGTGTATGCCGGAAGACCGGGCCTTCGGCGCATTGGTGCGCCGGACCTTCGACGCCATGGATGGCGCGAACGCCTGGGAGCAGGCCGGTTGCCGCTTCGCGGTCCGCTCAGACAGCATCTATATAGGACGGCTGCCGGATTACGGCGACATGTCCGTACTGGCCGGGCGTTCGCTGGGGCACGCCTTGCCGGTCATGGCCGTACTGGCGGCGGCGGGCCATGACGTGGACGGCGCCCCGGCCCGGCACATGCTGGCTGCGCTCAAGCGCTATCTTATAGTCCGCCAGCTGAACGATGACGCCCACGACTGGGCGGAAGACCTGGTGAGAGGCCATGTCACCCCAGTGGTCGCAGCCGTGCTCTCGGACCTTCAGCTATCCGGTGACCGGAGGACGGCAGAGCTGATGCCAACCGCCCGGCGCCGGTTCTGGCGCCACACCTTACCTAAGGTATGCCGGCAGATGGAAGGGCACATCGCCTCGGGCCGGAGCGAACTCCATAAGAGCGGCCTGCTCAAGCCGGACAACGTAGTGGAACGGCTGTTCGACGGCCTGGAAGAATCGATCAAGGATACGTTGGCCAGGCAAGGGGAAGCCGAGGCCTTCCTTAGGCATTACGCGCGCGCTACCGAAGGGGCGGGCATATGAGACCGATCCTGGCCTACGGGCCCCTGCTGGACAAGGAGCTAAGGGCCTGCATCAAGGGCCGGAAGGGCAAGGTCGATCCTTCCATGCCCTGGGGCGATGACTTACTGGAAAGGCTGGAATCTTTCGCCGGCGGCGGCAAACTGCTCAGGGGAAGCGTGCTGTGCTGGACATACCAGGCGTTCAGCGGCCGGAAGCCGGACGAGGCCGTCATCGATGCCGCAGTGGCGCTGGAACTGACCCATAGCGCCCTGCTGATCCACGACGACATAATGGACGATGACGACATGCGGCGCGGGCGGCCATCCATGCATGAACAGTACCGCCTGGCAGCCGAGCGGGAAGACCTGCCTGATAGCGTCAGGTTCGGCGCCAACATGGCCCTGGCCGGCGGCGACGCGGCGTTCTTCATGGCCTTCGGCCTGCTGGGCAAAGCCCGCGCCGCCCGCGCCGACCACCGGTTCTACGACCTGTTCGCCGACCAGATGCTCCTGACATGCGCCGGTCAGATGCAGGACGTCTACCTGGACGCGAAGGCGTCCATGCCCGCCAAGCGCGCCATCCATGAACTGATGCGCACCAAGACCGCGTCTTACACCCTGGCCCTGCCACTGACGATGGGAGCGGCCATGGCGGACCAGCCTTCCGGCGTACTGCGACGCCTCCAGGCCATAGGCATAACCGGGGGTACCATCTTCCAGATCCGCGACGATGAACTCGGCGTCCTGGGCGATTCCGAAAAGACCGGCAAGCCCGTCGGCGCCGACATCAAGGAAGGCAAGAAGACGCTGTTCTACTACTATCTGCATGAAGCCTGCTCGGCGGCCGAACGCCGCAGGCTCAAAGGCATCTTCGGCAACCGCGCCGCTACCGGGGAAGATATACGCCTGGTGCGGGATCTGGCCGTGCGCCATAAGGTGCCTGGAGCGCTGGAAGAAGAGATAGACAGGCTCAACCGCAAGGCGGTGGCCGGCATCGACGACCTGCCGCTATCCGCGGCCCGCAAGGCCGTGCTCAAGAGCCTCATAAATTTCTGCGCCCGCCGCCAACATTAGCCGCCACTAGTAAGTTTCTTCACTGACGCCGGACATGGATTGCCGGATACTTGGCTTGGAAACTATAAGCAAGGAGGGGGCTTATGAACCGTACAACCGAAGGCAGGCTGAACATCGACAACCTGGAATGGCTGGTGCATCTGGCCAGGCCGTTCCCCGTGAGCGCCGGCAGGATGCAGGACCTGGCCCGCAAATGGGGCTTCGAGAGGCACGTGCAGGACCTGTTGGCACAGTTCCCGGAGGACGAGGAGTTCGACAGCAGCGACGATTTCCTGACGCGCTGCGAGGAGCTCGAGTTCCTGGAGGGCGAGGAAGCCGACATGCCGGAAGAGACCCTGCGCAGCCCGCAGGACTAAGCAGTACTAAGTGGTATCATCTAGTCAGAAGCATATCCTATGATAAGGCTCC
>DASUOD010000077.1:0-2029 GCA_036276795.1 Saccharimonadales bacterium (SeqCode) | reverse complement strand
CCGCCGCGCCGGCGAAGCCGCCCAAAAGGCTCCACCGCACCTATCGGCCCAGCCACAAGGCGACCTTCATCGGCTTGGCCGTGGTAGGGGTCGTGCTGGCGGTCAACGCCGTCATCATCAGCCTGGTCGTAAAGTCGCAGTCCAAGGCCAAGGATCCATTGAGCGACCAGGTCACCATCGACCAGGAGGCTCTGGATAAGCTGGGGGTCAACCGCAGTCCGATCGGCGAATCCGGCATACAGCTGACCATAGGGCCGAACACCCGGTTCACCGGGAAAGTGGACGTAGGCGGCAGTGTCAGCGTGGCGGGACAGGTGAAAGTGAATGACGAGCTGTCGGCGCCCCAGGCCAGCCTGGCCAAATTGCAGGCCGGCGACACCACGCTGAGCAAGCTTAACGTCAACGGGGATAGCACCTTGTCCAAGCTTACCCTGAGGGATGATCTGCAGGTAAGCGGCACCTCGCGGTTGCATAACGTCACGGTCACCGGCCTGCTGACGGTCAATAACAGCCTGAACGTAGCCGGCAACCTCGGCGTAGGCGGCACGCTGGCGGTAGGCAAGCTTAGCACCAACGGTCTTGTGATAAGCGGGCACGTGGTCACGGCCGGCGCGACCCCCGGGGTAGGCCGCGGCGGCTGCATAGGCTCCAACGGCACGGTATCCATCAGCGGTAACGACCAGGCGGGCACGGTAGCCATAAACGTCGGCGCCGGGGCGTGTCCGGGCACCCTGGCAAGCATAGCCTTCCGCAGCCAGTACGGCGGTACGCCGCACGTCGTCATAACCCCTGTCAACCGAGGCATGAACAACTTTTACGTGAGCCGCAATGCCTCAGGCTTCACCATTGGTGCCAGCAGCGCGCCTTCGCCGGGCGGTTACGCCTTCGACTACATAGTTGAACAATAAATTTGGTTACATGTTCACGAACAGCATGATTTCATCATCGCGCACTGCCACCATGCCGTTCGTTATGTTGAAACTTATGGGGTCGGACCCGGTCTCAATGGTCACTTCGCCGGGAATCAGCACCGAGAAGAAGTCGGCATGGCCGGGCAGTATGTCGAACTCGCCCACGCTGTTAGCGGCCGTGACTGACTCGGCCTCGCCCTCGTAATATATATGGAAGGGCGCCCGCGCTATCACGGACAGCCGCGCCGAAGTCTTACTTAGCAGGTTTAGTTTCATGTTTCCTAGCCTCCGGCTTGTCTTCCTTGTCTTCCTTTTCGGACTTTTCGGGCTTTTCGGCCGCAGGTTTGGAGTCCAGGATGTCCTCTATGCCCTTCAGCGTCTGCTCCAGGGTGAAGTATTGGCCGGGTTTGCCGGTCAGGTGTTCGGCCACGGCGAAGTCCTGCGAGAAGAACTCGATGAGCTTCTTGGCGTTCTGGTAATCGGCCCGGTCGGCCGGTGACAACTCGTTTTCGCCCACTATGGCGATGATGTTCTTGAGCGATTCGTATTTCTGCATGATGGCCTGGACTTTGCCGGCCAGCCGGTAGTGGCGTTCGCCGACTATCTGGGGCGTCAGCAGGGAAGAAGTCGTCTTCAGCAGGTCGACGGCCGGCCGGATGCCGCTCTCGGCCACGGAGCGCGATAGCACCAGCACGGAATCCAATTGCTGTTGTATGGCCTGCACGGCGGGGTCGGAAAGGTCGTCGGCCGGTATGTATACGGCTTGCACGGAGGTTATGGAGCCCTTGGACGTCGAGCTCAGGCGGTCCTGTAAACGCCGCAGCTCAGAAAATATCCTGGGCGAATAACCGCCTTCGGACGGTATGAGGCCCAGGTTCGTGGAAAGCTCGGTCATGGCCTGGATATGGCGGTAGATGTTGTCTACGAAGAACAGGATGTCGCGCTCCTCTTCGTCGCGGAAGTATTCGGCGGCGGTAGCGGCCGCCGGACCTACCATGGACCTGATGGCCGGGGTGGAGTCCATCTGACCGAAGAACATGACGGTGTTCTTGAGCACCTCGGTCTCCTTAAGGGTCTGGTAGAGTTCGTTACCTTCGCGGATACGCTCGCCCACGCCG
>DASUOD010000076.1:0-2554 GCA_036276795.1 Saccharimonadales bacterium (SeqCode) | reverse complement strand
CTCTTTCACGGGCCGCATCCGGTAGTCGCGGGCGCCGCTAGTTGTTATACTGGAGCCCTATGGAAGATATCTGGCATGAGTCGGTCGCATGGGTGGACGGTAACGCTGACTCCATAGTGCCGGCCCTGCTGATACTTCTGGGCGCCTGGGCCGTAGTGCGCTTCGGCGGCGTGGCCATCAGGAAGACCGTCTCCAGGAGCGTCAGGCCCGCGGCGCACAAGAACCGGGCCGAAGAACTCAAGCGCGAAGAGACCGTCATACAGATAGTGTCCGGCGCGCTGAACATAATCATCTGGCCGCTTGCGCTCATCCTTATAATCGCCCAGTTCGGCGTCAACGTCGGTCCGCTGATAGCCGGCGCCGGCGTGATCGGCGTGGCCCTGGGTTTCGGCGCCCAGAGCCTGGTGAAGGACGTGATCTCCGGACTGTTCATCATAGCCGAGAACCAGTACGCCGTGGGCGACGTGGTCGACCTGGACGGCACCACCGGCCAGGTACAGCACATCACCCTGCGCTCCACCGTCCTGCGGGACCTGGACGGCATCGTTCACCACGTACCCAACGGGACGATCGAGCGCGCCTCCAATTATTCAAGCGAGCATTCGGGCATCAACCTGGACGTCGGCATAGCCTACGACAGCGACCTGGACAAGGTCATCAGGGTAGTGAACCGGGTTGGCAAGGAGCTGGCCAAGGATCCCGACTGGCAGGACCAGATACTGGAAACACCCTCTTTCCTGCGCGTGGACAACCTGGGCGACAGTTCCATAGATATCAAGATAACCGGTTCCGTGAAGCCGCTCACACAATGGGACGTCACCGGTGAACTGCGCAAACGCCTCAAGATAGCGTTCGATAAGGAAGGCATCGAGATACCCTTCCCCCAACGCGTCATCCACCAGGCCAAGAAATAACTTATTTGCGTACGATGAACGGGGCCCGGCCCGAATATTTGCGGTCTTCGACCAGCCGGAGCATGGCGGCCGCCACCGAGTGGCGGTTGATGGTCGCCCAGGGCATCGGCCTGTCGTAAGTCAGCCGGAAGCGCATGGCGTCGCCGCGCTTGGCCATGATAGGCGAGCGTACGACCGTCCAGTCCAGCCCGCTCTGTTCCAGCAGGCTTATATGACGCTCGCTGTCAGCCAGTATCTTACGCCCAGGGCCCAGTCTTATGGCCGTATGCGTCAGCCTGTGTATCAGACCCAGGCTATCGCCTTCCGCCACCAGTCGTCCTACCTTGCCGCTGGCACCGAATATGGTTATCCGCATAAGTTAATGATAACAAAGGAAAATTAAATGCTTGCGGGTTCCTGGTCGGTCAGTCAAGGATGCTCAGGTAGTGGGACAGGCCTTCGTAGACCGCTACCAGCCCTGTCGCCAGCACGGCGACCATCACCAGCATACGATAGCGCCTCTGTTTGATCCGGCGGGCCTCGTCATTGCCGGCATGGCCGCCGTAGATTATCAAAGGCGTAGCCATCAGGCCTATGATGACGCCCTTGGCGTCTAGCAGCTTCGCCGGCAGGAAGAGCACCACGGCTATCAGACAGATCACCAGGAAATAGGCCGGTAGAAGCTTGCGCATGGTCTGTTTGGCCGTGTTCTCTTCGGTCAACAGCAGAACCACCGGCGGGGCGGACATCCCGATGCTGGTCTGGAACACTCCGGAAAAGAACCCGGCCGCCACGGAGTACGACGAGCGGCGCCGGACCCTTACCTTGTAGGCCACCAGCGCCGCCGCCGATATTATGGATATGACGCCGACGGCCAGCTGGAGCGTGGCCAACGAAACGGAACGGGCTATCAGGATGCCGATGGGCAGACCCGGCACCGCCCCGATCAGCAATGTGACCAGCGTTCCCACATGCAGACGCGACCTTATGGTAGCCAGCAGATACAGGTTGATGATGATTCCCGCGACTATCAGGGCCGTCAGAGCCGTGGCCTTGTCGAACAACACGAAAGCCACCGGTGCCGTTATAAGCCCCTGTCCGAAACCGGTAACCCCTTGGAAGAAGCTCGCCAGCAACACTATGGCGACGAATATCAGGATATCCATTAAACGGAACGGCCGATTTCGACCAGCTTATCTATCACTGCCTTTCCTTCGAGCCTGGACAGATCGATGCCGTGGGCATGCGCACCGACCAGGCCGAGCAGAAGGTTCTTGGCCAGGTGCGCGTCATGCGCCTTCAGGTACATCAGCGGCGCCGGATTCTTGTCCATGCCTTTCACCTCTATCTTCAACGTAGCCAGGAAAGCTACCGCATCGACGGTCACATGGTTGATGCGCGCGATCGGCACCGATACCGTCTGACTGGTGGCGACGAAATGCCGGTAGATGATGTCTACCTTGTTGTAATCAATTATGAGCGTGTTCGGAAACGGATCGAACGGGAACAATGTGTTGCACTTCAACAATACTTTCTGGGCCTTGCCTAGGAGCGTGTCCAGCTGTGACAACGCCACGATGTCTAGCCCCTGATGCATGGGCGCCCCGGGTGTTTTCCCGCCTTGTCCGTCTTCCATGACGGCCTCATTATATCAATATTAT
>DASUOD010000075.1:0-12052 GCA_036276795.1 Saccharimonadales bacterium (SeqCode) | reverse complement strand
AGGCTCGATTCTTTCTACGATTCCAAGGGAAGAAAACGAATGGCAGACCCACGCGTGCGTAAATAGCATAGTCACCGGTTTCGACAACACTAACTATGTGGTACAAGTAGGACCGGCATCTAGCTATCCCTACAGGGTTGTAGCATTCAGGAATGGCACCAAGTTGTGGATAGGGTCATTCCCCGATCCTGAAGCAGGATGCAGTAAAAGGCCGGCGCGTATCCAGTCGATGGCTATGGGACAGGACGGCAACATTTATGCTGCTGTCTATTGGACCTATAAATCCGAAACGTGCCCCGAAAGGGATGCACTGGCGTCTTTGGACCCATCGACTGGTAATTCGGGGCCCGTATATGGACTACCGAATACCGGCTCGAGTTCCAGGGGTCCAAATATCAGTGAGGTTCAGCCATACAAAGATGGCGTGGCAGTTCTGAACGGCAACGAAGTTTTCTATTACAACTATAAAGGTGAAAAAGAAAGCGGAAAGACGTTCACTGCTACTTCTGAAGGCACCATCATCGAGTTCAAGATAGTACCTGCAACCGGACGTATTTACTGGTGGTATCAGGTTTACAACCCTGAAGCCAAAAAATGGGAAAAGTTGCTCTACTATCGTAATCCGGAAGGTTCTAACGAAGAAGTAGAACTGTCTGGGGAAAAGGAGCTGATAGGAATAGACACTATCCCTTCGAACGGAGTAGTGGCAAAGTGGAAAGAAGGCAGTACTAAGGGTTTTACCTACATTGACGAAGAAGGTTCCGAAGTTTACCAGAAAGTTCTGTCTACTGAAACCGAAGCCGTAGTCCAAGACGCAGGACTGCCTTACGGCCTGGTGGTTGATGATTCGGGCAACGTAATAGTGCGCCGGATGATTGACCAGACCAGCGGAGATAACGATAGAAACATAGTCGTTGATTCGTTCAGTCCGGAAGGCACTAAAACGCGGTTGTTTAACAGTTCGTCGTTTGGAACGGGTGAAGTGGTGGATGCTTTTACGTCTACCTCTTCATTGCCTCAAAGCATAGGCGAAGGCCACGTTTACCTGACGCTTTGCCATGTGGAAGGCGAAATTACCTCGGGGTGTAATTCTGCGAAAGAACCCGTGGTCGTTTCAATTTCTGACATCGGTCTAGGTAATTACGACTATCCACGTTCCGCTATATTTTCCGCGGGACTGGAACAGTCTAGTTACGTTGCGTTGGGTGATTCATTCGCTTCAGGCGAGGGAGTACCTGATTTCATCCCTCCCAGTGATGAAAACGGATGCCACCGCAGCTACGAAGCCCACCCTTGGTATCTGACCCTGTCTCTCAAACCGGAACCGCCCCTAAGGCTCGATGCCTTTGTGGCTTGTTCAGGCGCGAAGACTATCGACGTTGAAGAAGGGATGAACGGGGAGCAGGCACAACTCAATTCACTCAATAGCGATACGGATATAGTTACTATTAGCGTTGGAGGCAATGACATAGGATTCAGGAATTTTGCTAAAGAATGTTTTGTTAAAACGTGCAATTCTTCAAGCCCTGCCTATGAATATTCAATGGAACAAATAGAACTCTTCCTACCTGAAAGCTTGGAAGATCTCTACAAAGAAGTACATAACCATGCAGAAAATGCGGAAGTATATGTCGTAGGGTACCCACAAGTTGCACCTGAACCAGGAATAGAATGCGCTTTTCTTATTGATTCCGAGAAGGAAGCAGCCAGAGAAGTCGTTGCAGAACTCGATAAAGCAATCGAAGAAGCAGTTGAAAACACTGGCGCAGGGTCTGTTTATATAGATCCGCTAAGTGAAGAATCTCCGTTTGTTGGTCATGAACTATGTACGGAAGAAAGCTATTTTAACTGGTTTGAGATATTCGAAATAGGATACTCTCTCCATCCAAATAGCCTTGGCCAATATGCATACTCAGAACTAATTGCGGAAGCTCTATAAGGAATTGAGCGATAACATAGACTAAAGGCAACTACGCCCCCTCGTTAGTATCTTAGGATACTGTGCGAGGGGGCTTTAACAATTCTGACCGATCAACTAATCGTGGTGTTCTGGATATTGATGAAATCCTGCTGCTTTAGCTTCGCGCTCTGTGCAGTAATAGTGATTCGTAAGTATATCAACTCTGTAAAACTTAGAATCAGATGGTAATGTATAGCTTTTGCTAAAATCATTGGCCATTATCGGTCGGGCACCGCATTTTATTACGTACAGAGGGTACTTGCTATAAGGCGATATAAATACTGTAAACAATGAACCTATGTATAGGATCAGGACTATGAACAGCCCGGTCATCCACCTTCTTGAATCGTGCCGTTTCTGCATTACGAAAGCTATGGTAAATGCCAAGGTTAGCGCTATGAGTCCTAGACGGAATAGGCTAACAATCAGGGCCTGCTGAATGTCTACTATTGGTAAGGGTATAGATACCAAGTATAAGAATATGAGAATCACCAGAATGTTGGCGAGGGTGTAGTTCTCTTTCTTTTTGGACCTTTTTGGTTTTTTGACCATCAGTGGTATTGTAGCACGTTGTGTGGTCTGTAAAGTGGGCAATACTAAGTATTTAATATTCTGTTAATATTTAGCGTCTTCCCCCTGTTGCTGTACAATTATTCATAAGATGATCGACCGGAAACTGGCTGATAAGTTGCGTGACAGGGCCAAGAAAGGCGATGCCGGGGTACTGCGCTCGGCGGAGCTGAGGGCGCTGTTCGACGAGCTCAAGACCCTGCCGCCCGACAAGAAAGGCGCCTACGGCAAGGAAGTCAACGCGCTCAGGGCCGAACTCCAAGAGCTGCTGGAGCAGGGCCGGGACGAAGAGCAGGCCAGGGAGCCCATAGACATCACGGCGCCGTTCGACGCCAACCTTAAGGCCGGCGAAAAGCCCAAGCTATTGCCCAGCGAACAGGGTACGCGGCATCCGCTGATGACCGAGATCGACAACATTCTGGACATCTTCTACCGCATGGGTTTCACGGCCGTGGAGTCACGCGAACTCGACGATGACTTCCACATGTTCGGGTCGCTCAACTTTCCCGACGACCACCCGGCCCGCGACGAATACGACACCTTCGTCACCGAACAGAAGGACAAGCAGGGGCGCCCGTACGTGGCGCCGGCCCATACTTCCATCATGCAGAACCGCATACTTAAGGCGCACAAAGACCAGCTAAAAGAGGGCAGGGCCATCGCGGCCGTCATCCCGGGCCGCGTCTTCCGCAACGAGGACCTGGACGCCCGGCACGAGCACACTTTCTACCAGCTGGAAGGCGTGTACGTGGGCGAAGGCGTGAACGCCGGCAACCTGCTGGCCACCTTCAAGACCTTCCTGTCCGAGTATTACCACCAGGATATCGAGATCCGCAGCCAGCCGTTCTACTTCCCTTTCACCGAACCGAGTTTTGAACTGTCGTTGAGCTGCCCGTTCTGCCAACGCCGGGGTTGCCAGGTATGTTCCCAGACCGGCTGGATCGAGCTGCTCGGCATGGGCATGATCCACCCCAACGTCCTGCACGCGGCCGGCGTGGATCCGCAGAAGTACACCGGCTTCGCCTGGGGCTGCGGCATCGACCGGCTGGTGATGATGAAATACGGCATCGAGGACGTGCGGCACTTCGAGTCCGGCAAACTGGAATTTTTGAGGCAGTTCAGATGAAGATAAGCCTTAATACCATCCGTGATTTCAACGAACGCTACGGGGCCGCCGGCGACGTGGCCAAGATCGGCGCGGACGAGCTTGCCGGTAAGATCGGTACCCAGCTGGGCGCCATCGAAGAGGCCATACTGCCGGGCGAACGGTACCACGGCATCTTCATCGTGCGCGTGGTGTCGTGCGAAAAGCACTCTGACGCCGACAAGCTTAGCGTGTGCCGGATAGACGACGGCAAGGCCGTACAGCATGTGGAGCGCGACGATGACGGGCTGGTGCAGGTGGTCTGCGGCGCGCCGAACGTGCACGAGGGCATGTTGGCCGCCTGGCTGCCGCCGGGTTCTACCGTGCCTTCCACCGTGGGCAAGGACGAGTTCGTGTTGGAAGCCCGCGAACTGCGCGGCGTGGTGAGCAACGGCATGCTGGCTTCGCCCAAGGAACTGGCCCTGGGCGATGATCACGACGGCATATTGGACATAGATGGCGACCATAAGCCAGGTTCCGACTTTGCCACGGCTTTCGGCCTGCATGATGACGTCGTATTTGATATAGAGAACAAGATGTTCACCCATCGCCCCGATTGCTTCGGCTTCATGGGCGTGGGCCGCGAGCTGGCCGGCATCCAGGGCATGCCGTTCAAGAGCCCGGACTGGTACCGGCAGGATCCGAAGTTCCCGGCGCCTGAAGCCGAAGAACTCAAGCTGACGATCAAGAACGAGCTGCCGGAGCTGGTGCCGCGCTTCACGGCCATAGCTTTGAGCGACGTGCAGGTGGGGCCGAGCCCGGTCTGGCTCAGGGTGGAACTGGCCAAGGTGGGCGTGAAGTCCATCAACAACATCGTGGATTACACCAACTGGTTCATGCTGATGACCGGCCAGCCTCTGCACGCCTATGATTACGACAAGGTCAAGGCGCTGAGCGGCTCCGGCGGTGCGGCCATCGTCATCCGCAACCCGCGCCCGGGCGAGAAACTCACCCTGCTGGGCGGCAAGCCTCTCAAGCCCCGGGCCGACGCCATCATGATAGCCACCGACAAGACGCTGATAGGTATCGGCGGCGTGATGGGCGGGGCCGATACCGAAGCCGGCACGGACACGCGCAACATCATCCTGGAATGCGCTAACTTCGACATGTATTCCGTCCGCCGCACTTCCATGGAGCACGGCCTGTTCACCGACGCCGTCACGCGCTTTACCAAGGGCCAGAGCCCTCTGCAGTGCGCCGCGGTATCGGCCCGCGTAGTGGAAGAGGTCCGGAAGCACGCCGGCGGCAAGGTAGCCGGTAAGTTCCTGGACGATAATCATGCGGGCAAGACGATGCTGGAGCGCGGTTCGGTGCATCCTCCGGTCACCGTGAGCGCCGACTTCATCAACGAGCGGCTGGGTCTGTCGCTGTCGCCGGCCGAGATGAAGGAGCTGCTGGAGAACGTGGAGTTCAAGGTCGCGGCCAAGGGCGGCGACATGACCGTCACCGCTCCGTTCTGGCGTACCGACATCGAACTGCGCGAAGACGTGGTAGAGGAAGTCGGCCGGCTCTACGGCTACGACCATCTGCCGCTGGTACTGCCGGGGCGCGACCTGGCGCCGGCGCCGCGCGACTCATTGCTGGACCTTAAGTCCGACATCCGCGCCCGGCTGGCTAAGGCCGGGGCCAACGAAGTGCTCACCTACAGCTTCGTGCCCGGGTCCCTGCTCGAAAAGACGGGCCAGGATCCCTCGGCCGCTTATAAGATAGCCAACGCGCTGAGCCCGGACCTGCAGTATTACCGCATGAGCCTCATGCCCAGCCTGCTCGAAAAAGTGCACCCTAACATCAAGGCCGGCCACGACGAGTTCACGCTGTTCGAGATAGGTAGGACCCACGGCATGGACAACGGCATGGACGCCGAGGACCTGCCGAACGAATTCGAATTCACCGGGCTGGCGGTGGCCGCCGCCGACAAACTGAAGAAGCCCGGCGCGGCATATTATCAGGCGCGGAAATATCTGGAAGAGCTGGCCGGTGTACCGCTTGAGTTCAAGCCCGTGGGCAAGGAGGCGCAGAAGTTCCAGGTAGTAAGGCCGTACGATCCTGCCCGGTCCGCCATGATCAGCGCCAAAGGCGGCACGTACCTTGGGATAATCGGCGAATTCAAGCCGTCCGTGACCCGCCGGCTCAAACTGCCTAAGTACTGCGCCGGATTCGAGATCGACACCACGACGCTGCTCAAGCTGGAAGGCCGGGGCGTAAGCTACGAGCCGCTGTCCAGGTTCCCGGCGGTCAAACAGGACGTCACGCTGCGGGTCGATGCGGGGCTGGACTATGCGCGGCTCGAAGATTTCCTGCGCGAACAGGCCGGCGCCTCCGCGCCCGACGACACCGTAGTCCATCTGGAGCCCGTGGATATCTACCGCAAATCCGGTTCCAAGCACAAGAACGTCACTTTCCGCGTCGCCGTGACGCCTTACGGCCGCACGCTTACCGACGCCGAGGTCAACAAGCTTCTCGACACCGCCGCGGCCGCCGCCAAGGCTTCGCTCAAAGCCGAGAGGGTGTGATACCTGCCGGCGTTCCGGCCGGCATGTCTTTACAAAGCCGGCGTTTCCGGGCTAGAATTGATTATGCGGATCATCAACACGCCTGCCCTTACATTCGACGACGTATTACTCAAGCCCGGCTTCGCCGGGTTTTCCCGTTCAGAGATAGATTTATCGACAAAACTTACCAGGAACGTCAGCCTTAAGGTGCCGCTGGTGTCCTCGCCCATGGACACGGTAACGGAAAGCAAGCTGGCCATCGCGTTGGCCAAATTCGGCGGCATCGGCATCATCCACCGCAACCTCTCCATAAAAGATCAGGCGGCCGAGGTCGCGAAGGTCAAGAAAGGCGGCCATAAGGTGGGCGCGGCCGTCGGCTCCAGCCCGGGTTACGAAAAACGGGTAGAGGCGCTGGTTAAGGCCGGCGTCGACGTCATAGTGGTCGACTCGGCCCACGGCTTCTCCAAGTTCGTGGTCGAAGCGCTTACCAATATCAAGAAGAAGCATAAGGTGGACGTCATCGCCGGCAACATCGCTACCGCAGAGGGCGCCGAAGCCCTAATACAGGCCGGAGCCGACGGCCTGCGCGTAGGCATGGGCCCCGGCGCCATATGTACCACCCGGCTGGTGTCCGGCATGGGCGTGCCCCAGCTGACCGCCATCCTGGAGACGGCCGCCGTAGCCAAGGAGCACGGCGTACCGGTGATCGCCGACGGCGGCATCAATTACTTCGGCGATATCACCAAGGCCCTGGCGGCCGGCGCTTCCAGCGTGATGATGGGCCGGCTGTTCGCCGCAACCGAGGAATCGCCCGGCCAGATGGTGGAGCTTTCGCGCGAACAGGTGCCGGCGCGCTTCCAGAGCATCGTCGGCAAAGAAGACACCTATAAGTTCAAGGGCTACCGCGGCATGGGCTCCATCGGCGCCATGGAGCGCGGCAAACAGATAAGTTCCGAAGACGAGTTCCACGGCAAGAGCTACGACGACAAGAGCGTGCTGGTCGCGGAAGGCGTGGAGGGGCTGGTACCCTGCAGCGGCAGCCTGGAAGATACGGCGTCCACCATGATGGAAGGCCTGCGCTCCGGCTTCTACTACGTGGGGGCCACTGCCATACCCGAACTGTGGGAACGCGCGGTCCTGAGCACCATCACCACGGCTTCCTTGAGCGAAAGTCACCCGCATGACCTGTTCGTGACGGACGCCGGCAACAGTTACCCCAGTTTCAAGTGATAAGGAGAGATTAATGGCGACAAGCAAGCGTACACGTATTTTCATGGGCTTCCTGGCAGGATTATTCCTGTTGACATCATCGGCCCTGACCATAGGTATAATCCTTCAGGCCGCGCAGGGTGACGGCCAGCCGGACGACGCCCAGCCGCAATCGCAGGCCAAGCCACCGGAGGACGCTCTGCAGGGCACCAAGCTGTCAGGCTTCACGCCCATCAAATCCGTGCCCAAGCTCAAGGCCCAGGATCTTAAGCCGGGCGACGGCGCCGCCGTCAAACCCGGGGCCACCGTCACGGTGGACTACACCGGCGCGGTAGCCGCCACCGGCGTCATATTCCAGAGCTCCAAGGACACCGGCCAACCCGTGAGCTTCTCGCTCAAGGAGGTGATCGCCGGCTGGTCGCAAGGCATACCGGGCATGAAAGAGGGCGGCGTGCGCCGCCTGCTGATACCTGCCGGCCTGGCCTACGGCGAGAATCCGCCGCCGGGCTCGGGCATCCCGGCCAACGCCGACCTGGTCTTCGATGTCACCCTGCGCAGTATCGATAAACCTGCCCGATAGGGGCTGATTTGGGGTAAAAACCACAATATATAGTGTCTTGAATTTATATTAAGCGCTATATATAATCATAGTTGCAGTCAGAATCGTTCTGTCTAGAACACCACAAAATACACATTACGAGCGCTAGAAACGACTGTTGCCGTAACTTCGAGAGACGCGGCAAGGTGGTAAGCGCTCCCCAAAAACAGGCTTCAAACGCCTGAAAAAATCTAAAGAGGGGGACCAAATGGTCAAAAACATCACAATTTTCACTACCAACACTTGCAGCTACTGCCAGATGGTCAAGAAGTATCTTGGCGCCAAAGGCATGACTTATGAAGAAGTGAACCTCGACGAACACCCCCATCGTCAGGCCGAAGCCATGCAGATGGCAGGCGCCACCACGGTGCCGGTAACCGTCGTCACCAAGGGTGACGACAGCAAAGAGGTCGTCATCGGTTATAACCTGGCCAAACTAGCACCCGCCATCGCCTGATATCATAGGTATATGGCAAAAGCGGAGGACACACCCAAGCATGACGTTGTCATAATCGGCGCCGGACCGGCGGCTTTGACGGCTGCCATATATACCACGCGCGAAGACATAGATACCTTGCTCTTCGAGCGGGGCGTGATTGGCGGTCTGGCCGCGGTGACCGACAAGATCGACAACTACCCCGGCTTCCCGGACGGCGTGCCGGGATTGAAGCTGGCGGACGACCTGCAGAAGCAGGCCGAACGCTTCGGCGCCAAGATCGAGCTGGGCGAGGTCACGGCCATCAAGGACGAGGGCAAATACAAACGCCTGGAGACCACCTCCGGCGACATCCTGGCCCGGGCCGTGCTCATAGCCACCGGTTCGGATTATAAGAAGGTCGGCTGTCCGGGCGAGAAGGAATTCTACGCCCGCGGCGTCCATTACTGCGCCACCTGCGACGGCGCTTTCTACCGCGACAAGCGGCTGGTGGTGGTAGGCGGCGGCAATTCCGCCTTCCAGGAAGCCATCTTCCTGACCAGGTTCGCATCGCATATAGACCTGCTGGTGCGCTCCAAGGTCCGCGCCAGCGACGTATTGCAGGACGAACTCCAGCAGTACGTCGACAAAGGGCAGGTCACCATCCACCTTGGCACCACCACGGACGAGATAATAGGCCAAGAAGGCAAGGGCGTCACCAACGTCATAGGGGGCCAGGGCGGCAAGAAGGTCGAGTTCCCTACCGACGGCGTGTTCGTGTTCGTGGGCCTGATGCCAAATTCACAGTTCCTGGAAGGCACCGGCGTGGAGCTGGATAAGATCGGTTTCGTGAAGACCGACGAAGGCCTGCAGACGGCCGTCAAGGGCGTGTTCGCCGCCGGCGACATCCGTTCCGGCGCCACCATGCAGATCGCTTCCGCCGCCGGCGAGGGCGCCACCGCGGCGCTCAAGATCCGCGAATACCTGGAAGGCCGCGAACACCCCGTCCAGAACTGACGCCCCCTCGCTTATGCTTGCACGATTTAATATTTAGTATTACTGTCATCCCATGCCAAAGGAAGCCTTCGCAAGCCCCGCAGACGAACCCGTATTAAGCTCCGGGGCTGCCGCGACACTGCTTCTGATGAGCCGCAGAGCTGTCGAAGCAGGCGGGCGTCTGTTCCGCGCTGAAGCGCGGACCGATAGCATAGGCAGGGCGGCCTTTGCCGTTTATGAAGGTGAGTTCGAGGGCACCTTGTCCGAAGCCATAGAGGAAGTCACGGGCAGTCCTCCTACCATGCCCGCTGCAACGTTGAAAGAGCTTGTCGCGCAGTCGATGATACAGCATGCCGTGGAGCTCGGCATGCCCGAAGATGAAGCAGTAGCTCAGATCGCAGTATAGTTCGGGAATTCGTCGGTGACGATGCGGTCCTTGGGCAGGCCACTGGCGTGCAGGTCCTTGGCCAGCGCCTGTACCATCGGTTCCGGTCCCGAAAGGTAGACAAGGGCGTCTTCGGAGGGTTTTCCCAGGCCGAGTATGAGCTCGGCGCTGACGCGCCCGCGCTCTCCGCCCCAGGCGGGCGAAGGATCGCTGACGACGATGGCCGGTCTGACCCCGGCCCGGCCGAAAGTCTCTTCAAAGACTATCTCGTCCTCGCTCCGGACGCCGTAGAGCAACTTGATCGGCCGTTCCTCGCCGGTGGCGGCCAGCCATTCCAGCATGCTGTGGTACGGCGTGACGCCGATGCCGCCGGCCACGAATACCAGCGGCGTCTGGATAAGCTTGGGCAGGACGAAGTCGCCCATGGGGTCGGCCAGGTGCACTTCGGTGCCGGGTTTGAGCTTGAACAGAGCTTTCTTAAAGGAGCTGGTCTTGCCGTCGCCGGCGTATTTGGTCGTGATGGACAACAGCTTATCGGTCGGCGAGGACGACAGCGTGAACCAGCGCCGCCGGCCGCGCTTATCAGGGTGCGGATGGGGCAGGGTCAGTTCGGTATACTGGCCGGCCGTGTAGTGCACCGGTTTTTCCGGGCGGAAGTAAAACGTCCGGATGTTGGCGGCCTCATTACGCGCGTGTTCAAAGACGGCTTTCATATCTTAAAGTCTAGCAAACGACACGCATATACCTAAGGGGTGCATATACATTGACTACACATTGAATATGCAGCCTACCCTCATCATGTTTCAAATTTGTCAGGGTAATCGGTGATGACGCCTGCCAGTCCCCAGCGCGCCCAGCGGCGTGCTTTGGCCGGGTCGTTGATGGCATAACCGTATAGTTCCCAGCCGCGGTGGCTGATCATCCATATGAATCCCCACCACAACCACAGTTGTTGCATGCTCAGCCTTCTGGCACCCACTTGGCGGGCCCGGTGTACGGCACGGACGCCGCTGAAAGGTTCAATGACCACCTTCTCTATTTCCGGCAGAGCCTTATGGAACGCCACCAGCACCTTCTGGCTTTTGGACCCCAGCAGGAAATACGACGGCTTCCAGCCGATGCCCAGATAGTACTTCAGGATTTTCACGACGGGCGCCGTGCGCACGCCATGCTTGACCTCTATATACAGTCTTACGGGGTGGCCGATGTCCTTCAACACTTCCTCGAAAGTGGCCAGATCCTTCTTGTGCCGCTTGAGCTGCTTATAGGTGTGGTCATCTATGCGCCGGCGCTTGCCGTCCGGATCGGTCAGGTAGGAATCGTGGTGAAGCACGACCACGCCGTCCTTGGTCACGCGCAGATCGAATTCCAACTCGTCAACCCCGTGTTCCAGGCCTTTGCGCAGGCCTTCGATGGTGTTTTCCGGAGCCAGACCCCGAGCGCCCCTATGACCGACAACTTTCATAAACCATAGTGTACAATATCCATGAAGTAACTAAAGAGTAAGCGAAGGAACTATCAATGGCAGACCTAAGCTACGGCGACAATGCACCCGATGTCGTGAACGTCGTCATCGAGATACGCAAAGGCGAACGCAACAAATACGAGATGGACAAGGCCACGGGCCGCATCTTCCTGGACCGCGTGAATGGAACCACCATGGGCTATCCGGAAGATTACGGCTATGTGCCGGACACTCTTTGCGAGGACGGTGACCCGCTCGATGCCCTGCTGATAATAGACGAGTCCGTGCCTCACGGCGTGGTCGTACCCGCCAGGGTCATAGGCGTGCTGTTCTTCGAAGATGACGGCGAGATGGACGAAAAGCTCATAACCGTGCCGGCAGACGACGTCAGCAAAGACCATATAAAGGACCTGAAAGACCTGGGCGACAACTTCCAGAAAGTCATAGAGCATTTCTATAGTCATTACAAAGATTGGAAGAAGGGCTGGAAGGGCGTCGACGGCAAGCTGAAGGGTTGGGGCGACGCGGCCGCCGCCCGTAAGGTCGTGGCCGAATCCATAGAGCGCGCGAAAGGCTAGATCGCGCATGAAGAAGGTCATCCCCCAGGACAGCGTGCTGGTTCCGGATGGGGCCGAGCTGGCCTTCAAGGGGATGATATTCGACGTATACCAGTGGCCGCAGAAGCTGTTCGACGGCTCCGAACATCGGTTCGAGATGCTCAAACGGCCGGATACCGCTAACGTGATATGCGTGGTGGACGATAAGATCCTGGTACTCGACGACGAACAGCCGCACCTGGGCAAGCGCCAGAGCTTTCC
>DASUOD010000074.1:0-4398 GCA_036276795.1 Saccharimonadales bacterium (SeqCode) | reverse complement strand
TTGCGCCCTTGGTGGCGGCGTAGACGGCGGCGGCCTGGTCCTGGGTGAAGCAGAGCGTCATGTTGACGTTGATGTTCTGTTCTACGCTCTGTTTGGCGGCCTTTAGGCCTTCGGCGGTGGTGGGGTATTTGATGTGGGCGTTCGGGATCCAGGCGTTCATCTTTTTGGCCTGTTCGAACATGTCTTCGGCCGTGGTGTCTTGTTCGGCGTGGACTTCTATGGAAACGGAACCTTGCGGTATGAGTTTGGATATCTCCGTGACTACCTGTTTGTAAAAGTCGATTATCTCGTCGGCGTTGAACTTTTCGCCCTTTTCGAACCGGTCTTTGGCGTAGGGGTTCTTGGCGACCAGCGTGGGGTTGGTGGTCTGGCCGTCCAGGAAGCCCAGCAGGCCTATGATGGCCTTGGTCTCGGCCGGGTCGCCGCTGTCTAAGAAGATCTTGGTTGTCAGGTCGGCGGGCTTCATGACTTCTTTCCTAGCAGTTTGTTAGCCTGCTTGACGATATTCGCGGGTGTGAAACCGAACTTCTCCATCATCACCGGGCCGGGGGCGGAGTCGCCGAACTTATCTATGGTTATGGTGGCGCCTTCCGGGCCTATGTACCTGTCCCAGCCCAGCGGCGAGGCGGCTTCTACGGCCAGGCGCTTTGTGACGGTGGGTGGGAGCACCGAGTCTTTGTACTTCTGGGGCTGAGAGTCGAATATGTCGGTGCTGGGCATGGAGACCACGCGGGCTTTGACGCCCTGTTTGCTTAGCTCTTCGGCGGCGTCCAGCGTTATGCATACTTCCGAGCCGGTGGCTATGAGTATGATGTCCGGCGTGCCTTTGCAATCTTTGATTACGTAGCCGCCGTACTTTAGATTATCGGCCTTGGCGAGTTTTTTGCGGTCCAGCACCGGCAGCTTTTGGCGGGTGAGCGACAGGGCGGTGGGGCCGGTGGCGTGGTCAAGGGCGTGGCGCCAGGCTTCCACGGTTTCGGTGGCGTCGGACGGGCGGATGACGGTCATGTTGGGCATGGCCCGTAGGGCGGCCAGCTGTTCGACCGGCTGGTGGGTGGTGCCGTCCTCGCCCTGGCCGATGGAGTCGTGGGTGAGCACGTAGACCGTCTGAAGCTTCATGATGGCCGCCAGGCGCATACTGGCGCGCATGTAGTCACTGAAGATAAGGAACGTGCCGCCGTAGGGGATTATGGCTTTGGACAGGGCCAAGCCGTTCAGGATGGCGCCCATGGCGTGTTCGCGCACGCCGAAGTGCAGGTTGCGGGCGTGCTTGTCCCATTTGGGGCCGGACACGTCGCCGAACTCCTTGAGCGCCGTGTTGTTGGACGGGCCTAGGTCGGCCGAGCCGCCTAAGAACAGCGGCAGGACCGGGGCTACGGCGTTCATGACGGCGCCGGAGGCTTCGCGGGTCGCCATGGGCTTCTCGTCGGCGCTGAAGGCCGGCAGGTGTTTCTGCCAGTCCTTGGAGCGCTTGCCGGCCGTAAGGGCTTTGAGCTCTTTGGCTTCGGCGGGGAACTCCTGAGCGTAGAGTTCGAACTGCCTGTTCCACGTGTTTTCCAGCAAGATGCCGGCCTCTACCGCGCGCCCCATGTATCTGCTTACTTCACGCGGGATGAAGAACGCCGGCTCTACCGGCCAGCCCAGGTTCTTCTTGGTTTCCAGCACTTCCTCTTCGCCGAGCGGAGAGCCGTGGGCGGAAGCACTGTCGTGCTTGTTCGGACTGCCGAAGCCGATGTGGGTGTTCAGGATGATCAGCGACGGGCGGGCGTCCTTTTTGGCGGAGCTAAGCGCCTTGTTTACGGCGCGCGTGTCGTTGCCGTCCTTCACGTTCACGACGTGCCAGCCGTAGGCCTTGAAGCGCTTGCCCACGTTCTCCAGGAAGGTCAGGTCCGTGGAGCCTTCTATGGATATGCGATTGCTGTCGTACAGGTAGGTCAGCTTGCCAAGCTTGGCGCTTCCGGCGAACGAGGCCGCTTCGGCCGAGATGCCTTCCATCAGGTCGCCGTCCGACACCAGCGCGTAGGTACGGTAGTCGATTATCTCGTGGTCCGGCTTGTTATAACGGTCCGCCAAAAAGCGCTCGGCCAGCGCCATGCCCACGGCATTGGCGGCGCCCTGGCCCAGGGGGCCGGTGGTGGTCTCTACGCCCGGGGTCAGGCCATGCTCGGGGTGGCCGGGGGTCTTGGAGCCCCATTGCCGGAACCGTTTGAGTTCGCTTAGCGGCAGGTCGTAGCCGGTCAGGTGGAGCAGGCTGTATAACAGCATGGAACCGTGGCCGGCGCTTAGCACGAAGCGGTCGCGGTTAAGCCAGTCCGGGTTCTGGGGATTGAAACGCAGGTGGCGCATCCATAGTACGTAGGCGAAGGCCGCGGCGCCCATCGGCAGTCCGGGGTGCCCGGAGTTGGCCTTTTGCACGGCGTCGGCAGAGAGCATCCTTATGGTATTGATGCACAGATTGTCCATATCCTTGCTCATGACTACTATCTTACCTCTTTACCATAAGGAAGCTTGTGTAATTTTCCTTGGCGTCCTGCAGATTATCTTCGACTACCTTCAGGCCGTAGATGTCGGCCAGTATCTTGCTGCCCATGGTGCCTACGTGCGTGGGTAGTTTGTGCGCGCCCAGCCGTTCGGCCACTTTGGCGTGGTCTATCAGTTCGCCCTTGCCGGACTCCAGTTTAAGATGCGGGTATTTCTGCGGCAGGGTGTGCTTGCACTGGGCGAACACCTGCGGGTGCGACATGATGGTCGTTACGTCGCCGTATTCGGCGTCGCCGCGGATCATCAGGGCGTGGGCGATGATGATGGCGAATTCTTCCACGATCGTGAACTTATACCGGGCCATGGCCTCGATGCTCTCGCCGACCACGCCGCCGACGGAATTATGGATGGCGAACAGGCCGCGGTCGACCTCGCCGGAGTGCAGGGCGGCCAGCACCTTTTTGGTGGTGTGCAGGTACTTGATCTTGTAATCCTTCACGCCGGAACGCTTCAGCCAATACATCACGGCCTCTTCGTTAAAGCTGCCTTTGCCGCCCTGGATGCCGATGGTCAGGTAGTCCGGGCTGGCTTGGTTAGGCAGGAGTTTGTTGTATACCTCGTCGTAAGCTTCGCCCAACTTAAGGCGCATCTTCTTGGTGTAGGGGTTGTAGTGCTGCAGGTCGTTGAACAGCTGCCAGCTGTCGCCAGTGGTCTGCTCTTTTATCTCCAACAGTTTCTTGGCGCCCAGGGTGTCGATGGGGCTGTCGCCCAGGCCGTATTCTTCCAGCAGGCGGCCTACGAAGTGCGTCAGGCCCTGGCTGTTGGCGGCCATCTTGTCGTGCTGTTCGGGCGACATCTCTACGACTTTCAGCTTCTTGCGGGTGAAGTAGTCCTTCCAGTACTTGTAGTTTTCGGCACTGGCCTTGAAGCGGTCCATGATGATCGGCAGGCCGTCGAAGCTTTCGCGCGTGCTGTCCGGCCCGAACATGGGGTGGGTTAGCAGGGCCTGGGCCTTAGTGCCGGCCAGCTGCTTGGTCAGCACCTTGGCCGGGTGCATCTTCACCGAAAGCACGTCGATGAGCAGGTGGCGCGGCTTGAAGTACTTCTTATGCGCGGCGATTACCTTTTCGAACGAAGAAATCGGCACGGCATAGAAGATGACGTCGTTCGCATAGGCTTCTTCCAGGCTTTTGGCGACCTTGGCGTCCAGTTTTTCGGTGATGGGACTGCGGCGGTACACGGTAATCTCAAAGTCGTCCTTTAGCAGTTCGTATAGGGTGCGCCCGAAGCGGCCGAAGCCGATGATGGTGATGCGCCTCATGCGTCTGACTCCGCGTCCAACGATGCGTCGTGGATGAGTTCATAAAGTTCTTTGACTAATTCTTCTGGCAGGCCCAGCTGGCCGGCGGTCTTCAGGCGCTCCTCTAGCAGGGCTTTAAGGCGCTCGTCGTCGCGCAGGTCCAGGCCTTTAGCCTTTTTGTAACGGCCGACTTCCCGTACGACCTCCAGGCGCTTGACCAGCGTCTTGAGCAATTCCTCGTCCAGGGCGTCTATCTTCTGCCTAAGCTCTTCCAGTTCGTCGCTGCTCATCCGGGCTCCTACAGGTTCTGGGCCTTGTGCCGCAGGTAATGATCGATTATCACCAGCGCGCCCATGGCGTCGACTATGGGTATGGCGCGCGGCAGGACGCACGGGTCGTGCCGGCCTTTGGCCTCGAGTTTCGTGTGCTTCTTGCCGGTAGTCACGGTGTTCTGGGCCTGGCTGATGGTGGAGACGGGCTTTATAGCCACGCGGAAGTACACGGTCTCGCCGCTGGATATTCCGCCCAGGGTGCCGCCGGCGTAGTTGGTCCTGGTGTGGACGCCGCCCTTATCGTCCACGTAGAATTCGTCGTTGTGCTCACTGCCGCGCATGGAT
>DASUOD010000073.1:0-2405 GCA_036276795.1 Saccharimonadales bacterium (SeqCode) | reverse complement strand
TTTCTCACAGATAGCACCCGACCATAGTAAACTGGGAACTGTATGGCGGACAGTTTCTTCTTCTATGATCTGGAGACCTCGGGATTCAACCCCCGTTCGGCGCGTATCATGCAGTTCGCCGGCCAGCGTACCGACATGAACCTTAAGCCGGTCGGCGAACCGGTCAATTTACTCATCAAGTTGACGCCGGACGTGCTGCCCAGCCCCGACGCGGTCCTGGTGACCGGCATAACGCCGCAAAGGACCTTGGCTGACGGAGTGACCGAAGCCGAGTTCCTTAAAGTTTTTCATAAGGAAGCGGTAAGGCCTGGCACCGTATTCACCGGCTTCAATAGCATACGCTTCGATGACGAGTTCATGCGCTTCCTGCTGTACCGTAACTTCTACGATGCTTACGAATGGCACTGGAAAGATAACTGTTCGCGCTGGGATCTGCTGGATGCCGCGCGCATGACCAGGGCGCTTCGCCCGGAGGGGATCAAATGGCCGTTCGCGCCCGACGGCAAACCGGCCAACCGCCTGGAGCTTCTGACCTCCGTGAACAAGCTGGAACACGGCCAGGCCCACGACGCGCTCAGCGATGTCCAGGCTACCATAGCCGTCGCCCGTCTGATACGCGATAAACAGCCGGATCTGTTCAAATACCTGCTGGACGTCCGCGATAAGAAGAAAGTAAAAGCGCTGATAACCAAGGGCGACCCGTTCGTGTACACTACCGGCCGTTATCCGGCCGCGCATCTGCATACGTCGGCGGCCATCCTGTTCGCCCCGCATCCGCAGCCGGGCTCGGGTTCGGCCTTGGTGTACGACCTGCGCCATGACCCGGCCGAGTTCGTGGATCTGGACGTCGATGAGCTGGTAGACAGATGGCGGTTTACCGCTGATCCTGAAGCCCCGCCGCGGTTGCCGGTAAAGACGGTCAAATACAACCGTTGTCCGGCGGTAGCACCACTCGGCGTCATGAAGGAGCCGGCGACTCAGGAACGCCTGGGTCTTACCTTGGAAACGATTGAAAGGAACCGAACCGTCCTTAAGAACCACCACAAACCTTTCGCCCGGAAAGTACTCCAAGCGGTAGAACGGCTGGATACGGAGCGCGAGGCCGCCCAGACAGCGCTGGTCGACGACCAGCTGACGGTCGACGCCAGGCTTTATGACGGCTTCATGCCTGATGCCGACAAGGCGGTCCTGCCCAAGGTGCGCTCGGCCAAGCCCGAAGCGTTGTCCAGCCTGGGCCAAGAACTGCGCGACGCCCGGCTGAAGAACCTGCTGCCGCTTTACAAAGCTCGCAACTACCCGTCGAACCTGGACGATAAGGAAAGGGCGGCCTGGGATACGTTCTGCCGTCAGCGCTTGCTGGAAGGCGGTCAGACCGGTGCCATGGCCAAGTACTTCACCCGCTTACAGGAACTCTCCGCGGGGGCATTGGACGACCAGCAGAGATATCTGCTCGAAGAACTCAAACTTTACGGCGAATCTATCGCGCCGGTTTAGGCAGTTTGGGCAGGCGGCGATGCAGACTGCTGGCGTGCGGGGGCCGGTGGGCCGGGTCTTCGACGTCGTCGTACTGATGCCACCAGTCGCGGATGACCCTTGTCAGACGCGGTTTGTATATTTTGAAGGCGACCAATGACGCGGCAATCAGGCCCATGGTGGGCCAGAAACCGATCTGTATGTCGGTCCCGGGGATGATACCGAGGACTATGAAACTATACACCTTTAAGATCCCTACCTTTTTACAAGCTGCATTATACACCTTTTTGTCAGTATGTCAAGAATAGGGTATTAAACTTATGCTTAGAGGTGAGATTGACAAAACATGCAATTATGGTAATATTTTTTAGTCTATGTTGCTAACGGCAGAAGAAATTCCAATCGCTGAAATACCCACGCCCCAGGAGGACCCTGAAAGGGCCGAGGAAGCCGCCCGCTTTATCTTGAAAAACCTATACCGTGAAGATAATCCGAGCGCCAGGAGGCTTAGGGAGCAGCTGACCGATATGGACAGACGGACGACGATCGCGGCGTTCGACGGAGACCTGATGGTGGCGACCGGTTCGCTGGAAATCGGGCTGCCGACCGAAGCCAAGCTGGAAGATATGGCGGTGCGGGACGATTACAAGAGGATAGGTCTGGGCAGCATGATCGTCAGCAGGATCGAAGCCATGGCCGCGCAAGCGGGAGCGGAAGAGATACGCTTCATGTCGGCTATCACATCAGTCGCGTTTTACCAGAAGCTGGGCTATTCGGTACATGATGTGATTTTCTGCCAGAAGGCCCTGCGCCCGGCGGACTAGAAAAATACGACGTTTTTCTGTATACTAGGTGCCCACGACAAAAGCACGACAAGCGCGCGATAAGAGGGAGATTTAGTGGCCGACCAAATAAAAGTCAAAGGCGCCCGT
>DASUOD010000072.1:0-10289 GCA_036276795.1 Saccharimonadales bacterium (SeqCode) | reverse complement strand
TGCGCGTGACGTTGTGGATCATCTCCATCGTCAGCACGGTCTTGCCCACGCCGGCGCCGCCTACGATGCCCACCTTGCGCCCTTTCACGAAGGGGGTAAGGAAGTCGATGACCTTTAGGCCTGTTTCCAGCAGCTCAAGCTTCTCGCTTTCGCGGTAAGTCTTGACGCTGCCGGGCTCACTGATTACGCGCCGCTTGTCGCGCACCTCCGGGCCGTGGTCCAGGGGCTCGCCCAAGGCATTGAACACCCGCCCCAGGGTAGCTTCGCCCACCGGCACGCTTACCTTGGCCTGGCTGCGCCGCACTTTGTGGCCGCAGCGGAGGACCTGATCGTTGGCCAGGTTGACGCACACCGCGCGCCCGGCCCTGAAGAAACTGACTTCCAGGAAGACCTCCGGGTATTCCTCGATCACCAGGAGTTCGTTCTCTTGTGGCCTTTCACCCGTGATCTCCACTTCCACCATCAGGCCGCGCAAGGAGCGTATCACGCCCACCACGTCGCCCGTAGGCCTGGACTTGGGCTTGGGCTTGGACTTGCTCACCGCCTTCTCCTTATCTTGTTCTTTTTCTTAAGGCTGACCATGACTTCGCGCAGACGGCGGTCGCTTTCGGAACGCTTGGACCGGTGGAATTCCAGCCTGGAGTCCGTCAACAACTCATTGGCGCGTTTTTTCGCTACCGCCATGGCGTTGAAGCGGCTGGCGTCCTGGGCCAGCTGTGATTCCAGTATGGTCTGGCTGAAAGCCAGGTTCATCATGATTATCTCCATCTGATCGGCGATCTCGTCCAGGGAAGGCTCGAACAGCGTATCCTCGGAAGTTATCAGGTCTTCGTCCATATCGGCGTCCTCGCTCATGTCCTTGATGGTGGAGATGAGGTCTATCTTCTTGATCCCTTGCACGCCCAGCGACACGTACTCCTCGTAATATACGGTCACCTGGGAATAAGAGGATATGGCGTCTATCACCGGGCCGACGTCGATATAGCTTTCGCTTTCGGGTACCTGGAAATGCCTTATGAAAGGTATGCCGCGCTGGGCGAGCTGGTTGGCGCCGTGGCTGCCCAGGACCACGATGTCGGTCATAGATTTGTCATAATCAGCCAGCATGGCCTCGATCAGACGCTGGTCTATGTCGCCGCTCAGGCCCGCCTCGGCGGATATGATTACGAAGACCTTCTTGTCGTTGTCATCCTTGCCGCGATGGGTTATGCGCGAATTAGGGTCGACGCGTATCGAGCTGTAACGGCGCCATATCAGGTCGAAGAATTCCTTGGAGAGCGTCACCTTGCTCTTTATCTTCGCCACCTGGGTGCTGGCTATGCTTTCGAACACGCCCGTCAGGTCCTTGACGGTGGTTATCTCTTCTATCTCGGTCTGGATGGCGTTGGCCCTTCTCATGAGTCTTCCGCCTTTTCTTCCTTAGCTTCTTTTTCGTCCGGTTTAGGCTTGCCGTCGGCCGCGGCAGCGGGAACGGGAGTTTCCGCCTTGGGCCGCGAGGAATGCTTCTTGAGCAATTGGGCCTCCAGGGCGTCGAAAGCCTTGTCGTCCTTGGGGGTCTCGTGTATCTTGCGGATCGATTCCTTCAGCGCTCCGACGTCTATCTCTACCTTGCCTTCGCCCAGCAGTATGGCCTCCAGCAATAACTGTTGCTGGACCAGGGACCACCGCTCTTCCGGCGGTTGGTGCAGCGCCGCGTATATCTGTTTTCCCAGCAGGAGGTCTATGCTGGCCTCTTTGGACAGACTAGAACCGAAGTGCGCGAATTCCTCGGCCTGATGGTATTTGGCCAGGGTCTTGAACAGCGTGCCGGAGAGGCGTTTCTGCCGTACGGTCTGGGCCTGGCCGCCCACGCGCGACACGGACAGCCCGGCGTTCACCGCGGGTCGTATGCCTTGGCGGAAGACGTTCAGGTCCAATATGATCTGGCCGTCGGTTATGGACATGATGCTGGTCGACAGGTAGGCCGTGATGTCGTCGTTCGGCGTGAGTATCACCGGCAGCGCGGTAAGCGTCTTGTTGCTTTCGGCCAGCTTGCCGGCACGCTCCAGCAGGCTGGAATGGGCGTAGAACATGTCGCCCGGATAAGAATCACGTCCGGGATCTACCTCTTGCAGCAGGGAAAGCTGCCTGTAGGCTTCGGCATGGCTGCTCAGGTCGTCGTATATGACGACCACGTCATGACCGTCGTACCAGAGGTGTTCGGCCATCGCGCAGCCGGCGTAGGGTGCCAGATAGGACAAGGTAAGGGAGTCGAAAATGTCGGCCAGCACGACTATGGTGTGGTCCATGGCACCGGAGGCCCGCAGGCCGACGAGCAGGTTCTCTATATCGACCTTACGCTTACCGACCAGCACGTATACCACTATGCGGTCCGTCCCGGACTGATTGGCGCTCAGCTGGCTCAGGAAGGTGCTTTTGCCTGATTTGCTGTCGCCCAGGACGGCGATACGCTGTCCCAGCACCACGGGGAAGAACATGTCCACGGCCGTCACGCCGCTGGCCAGCTGTTTGTCCAGCATGCTGCGGGCCATGATGCCGGGCGCCGGATTGAAGATACCGGACGACTTGGTGGAGCGGACGGCGCCTTTGCCGTCCAGCGGTTCGCCCATAGGGGAGACTACGCGGCCGATCAGGCCCTTGCCGACGGGCACGCTGAACACGTCGTTCTCTACCACGGCCAGCGTGCCCGGCTCCATCTTTTCCGAGTCGATGTTGAAAAGTATGACCCTGTCGCCTTCGGCCTCGCGTACCATGCCGCGCTGGCCGTCCTCGAACAGTACCTGCGAGCCCAGACGCACGCCCTCCAGGCCCTTAACCTCCACTATGAAGCTGTTGGAAGCCACCACCTCGCCGGTGAGGTTGTCGGCCCGTACCAGCTTCTGGAAGGCGTGGTTGTCAAACACGGCGCAAAACCTCCGGGAAGCGGCCGCTCTCTTCGAGTATGCGGCTTCTGAACGACCAGTCGAATATACGGCTGCGCCAACGTACCACCATACCGCCCAGCAGGGTCGAATCGAACCGGAAATCCACCATCACGCCGGGTTCCACGTTCTTGCGGCACCAGGCCGTGAGCGTCTTCTTAAGGCTGCCTGGCGCCGGAGCGGCCAGCGTTATGGTCAGCCGCGGCACCTTATCGGCATGGTCCTCCAGGGCTTCTATGAGCTTATCCAGGTCGTCACCGGCCCATCCCCGGACGGCGGCCCGCGCGGCCGGCGAGATTTCTGGCGGCCCGGCCGCGCGGCCGCCCCCGGCCCTCTTCTTGATGGAGGCGTGGGTCTGCCAACGCGCATATTCGCGGATCTCGGCAGTCACCGCCTTCAGGTCCTGGAGCGACGATACGTCATCGGGCAGGCTAAGCTTCATCCGACACCCCTTCGGCGGCCGTTTCGCCTTTGGCCGAAACCTGTCTGGCAAAATCTGCCTTATGCTCTTCCAGCACGGCGGTCAGATAAGCGGTCTGGGCGCCCAGGTCGACGTTGTGTTGCATGGTTTCTATAAGGAAAGAGGCCACCGCGTCAGCCAGCTTCGTGTCGATCTGCTTCAGGAGCCGTTGTTTCTCCTCTTCCAGCTCCTTGGCTTTGATCACCTTCAACTCCTCGCTATGCTTGGACAGTTCATTATGCACGCCGCCCATGTCCTCTTCGGCTTTCCGGCGGAGTTTTTCCAGCTCCGCCCGGTAATGTTCCAGCTCCTTGGCTACCATATCGGCGCCCATCTGGCTAACTGACTTGCCGATCCGCTCCGAAGTTATGCCCAGCTCTTTGTTCAGCTTGCCGGCGGACTCCTCGATGATGGCCTTGAACTTATCCTCGGCCTCCTGAAGCAGCCGGTCATGCGCGGCGGGCGACAGGTGGACCTGGTTGGGCGCGTCGGTAGTTTCCGGTTCATGCTTATGGGGCCGGAAATGGGCGTAGGCATGCCGGCCCGCGATGGCCGCCACCGCGCCCAGTACGAAGACGTTGAATATAAGGAATATCTGCAGGAAAGTATCGAAACTCATGATATCTTCGTCAGGACCATATAGATTGATACTACCGACACGGCCAGGATAAGTATGATCAGGCCGGACATCTGGATAAGGTTGCGGTAAATGGCGGCCTGCGACATCGGGTTCCGCCCGACCGATATTATGCTGCTGTGTATCATCGAATAGATTATGCTCACCACTATGATGAGGGTGACTATGAAGATGGCCAGACTGATTATCACGGGCAGGGAATTGACGGCCTTGCCGGCCAGGGCGTTGGCTACGTTCTGGACGGCGGCCGGTATGACCGTCTTGTCCGGCTGTTTGTAATAGTAGGCGGGATTGACCAGTACCGGCACCTGGCCTAACAGCACCGTGCGCTTACGGCCGTCTTTGTCGGTGTAGGATTGCTCGCTCGTGCCGTTGCCGGACAGGCTTTCCTGCGCTATGCCCACTACCTTGGCGTTGGTAGTGGCTTTCATCCCCACGCCTTTGATAGGCGAGGCCGTTATGGCGTCTCCGGACGCGATGTCTCCGTTGATGTTCGACACCGATACCTGTACGACGCCGCTGGTCGCCACCTGCACCTGGTTCGCCTTGCCGTCCGACAGCGTGAGCAGTGAATTGCCCTCGCTGACTACCACGCCCAGTATGTTGTTGGCGTTGCCGGTGTTGGCCCGGCTGACGTAGTCGGCCGAATCCGTCTTCAGGCTCATGATAGCGCCCAGGGGCGCCTTCTCCGTGGTAAGATATCCCTGCGTTATGGTAGTTATGGCGCCGGCCGCCGCCGGCAGCAGGTACACGGTCGCTATGACCCCGGCCACCATACCTGCGATTCGTTTTTTTGTTATCATCCGGGTCATCCCATTCTTCTCATGGCTAAGTATATCAAAGTTCATATGGCAAACATAAGTGTTATGATAAAACCGGAACGGAGAGGCGAAATGCGGAAATTATCCGGGAATCAGAGCGGCTACACCCTATTCGAACTAGTGATCGTGTTGCTCTGTGTGGCCATATTGGCATTGCTGGCGATACTGTTCCGGTCCTGAAAGGGGGCCATCGCTTATAGCTGGGGCGCCCTTGCATGCTAAGATAGATAAGCATGTGGCAGGAAACCAAACACGGTCTTTACAGACAGTTCAACTTCGATAATTTCAAGCAGGCCTGGGCCTTCATGGAAAAGGTCGCCGCCCTGGCCGAGAAGTATCAGCACCACCCCCGTTGGGAGAACGAATGGAGCGTGGTGCAGATCTGGCTTATAACCCACGAAGGCGGCAAGAAGATAACCGAAAAGGACCGCGAGCTCGCCCAGGCCATAGACGAGGTAGCTGTAGGCGCGTCGCCGGATAAAGCCGTCGCCGGCGAGCCGGATGCCCACCCGGACGAGGTCAAGGTCTTCACCGACGGCGGCTCCCGAGGCAATCCCGGTCCCAGCGCCAGCGGTTACGTGATCATGGACATGGAAGACAACGTGCTATCCGAGGAGGGCGTCTACCTGGGTGTCACCACCAATAACGTGGCCGAATACACCGCTTTGAAGCTGGCGCTCGAGGAATGCCGCAAGCTGGGGGTTAAGGAGATCCAGGCTTATCTGGACAGCCTGTTGGTGGTCAACCAGATGAAGGGCATATTCAAGATTAAGAACCGGGACCTATGGCCCATCCATGATGCCATCAAGAAGCTGGCAGCCGGCTTCGACAAGATTGAGTTCAGCCATGTACCGCGCGAATTCAACAAGCTGGCCGATGCCAAGGTGAACGAAGCCCTGGATGCCCACCTGAACGGCGACTGACAGGTGTGGCGCTGACCGTCGCTGCCTGACGCTGTCTGGCACGTCTACTGTTCGCGATATGCGATATATTGCATACAGTAACAGGGGTAGGCCATATAATATATTGCATATCGCCCGGACAGCATGCACCTTCAACGGTTGTCATCAGCCCAACAGAGGTGGTATAATCCTTATGCGGCCAGATTATCGGCTGATCGCGTGCCTATTAAGACACGAGGAAAGTCCGGGCAGCATAGGGAAGTGGCAGTCGCTAACGGCGACCGAGGGCGACCTTAGGGAAAGTGCCACAGAAACGAAACCGCCCCTTCAAGGGGTAAGGGTGAAACGAGCGGGGTAAGAGCCCGCAGTTGACGCCGGTGACGGCGCCAAGAGGTAAACCCTGCCTGCTGCAAGGAGATGGACCCTTTTTAGAGCCTAAAGCTCGAAGTGTCCCGCTAAGGATCCACCATAAGAACCGCTGGAGCATGCCGGCAACGGCGTGCCTAGATAGATGATCAGCCAGGCCTTCCCGGCCTGACAGAACCCGGCTTACAGATAGCCTGGCCGCATTATGACCCAAGGGAGGGGCGCTCATGCCTTTAAGAGTATTCATCAAGGACCTGGTCATCGCCGGCAAGCACGGCGTGAATGACCATGAGAAAGAATCGCCCCAACGCTTCAACGTGACGGTCGAACTGAATCTGGCAGCCACCAAGGCCACGATATCTGATAATCTTTTGGATACGGCCGATTGGTCGCGTCTTCGACGCCGGATAATCGCCATCGTGGAAGGAAAATCTTATAACCTTATAGAACGTCTGGCCATGGAGATAGCCGCCAAGCTCCTGGAAGACAAGCGTATCGCCAAGGCGATCGTGACGATCGACAAGATAGACGCCTTCGAATCGGGCATCCCAGGCGTACGTCTGGAAGTCGACCGCACGGCGAGTTAGGCCGGCAAGTTATTTCTTGGCTGATTTGACGACGGCGGCGAAGGCCTTGGGCTCGTTCACGGCCAGTTCGGCCAGGACCTTGCGGTCCAGTTCGACATCGGCCTTCTTGAGGCCGGCGATCAGTTGGCTGTAGGTGGTGCCGTTCAGGCGGGCGGCGGCGTTGATCCGCGCGTTCCACAGCTGGCGGAAGGTGCGCTTGCGGGTCTTGCGGTCGCGCGTGGCGTACTGCAGGGAACGGGTCAACGCCTGCCGCCCGCGCCTCACGCTGACGCGGTTCGGGTGGCTGAAGCCCTTGGTGGCCTTACGTATCTTCTTGTGCCGGGCGTGGCTGGTTACTCCGCGCTTGACCCTCATGCGGCCCCCAGGTTCTTCTTGATGTTGCGGGCCATCTTGCCTTTGCGCGTGGTCAGACCGGTGTTGGCGCGCTTACGGCTGCCACTCTTCTTGCTCAGGAAGTGGTTCATGTTGCCATGACCTACGCGCACCTTACCGTTCTTGGTAAGCCGTACGCGGTCCTTGGTGCCGCTATGTGTCTTCAGTTTTGGCATTGCTCTTACTCCTTGGGTTATGCCTGACTACGAAATTCAGTTGTCTTCCTGCCAGCTGGGGCTGTTGGTCGACTATTATTGTATCACCGAAATCCTCTATGACCTTTTGGGCTTTCTGGAATCCGATTTCCTTATGGGCCTGTTCGCGTCCTCTGTAAAAGATAGTGATTTTCACCTTGTGGCCGGCCTCCAGGAACTTGCTGACCTTGTTCATCTTTATGCCCAGGTCGTGATCGCTGATCTTGAGCCCGAAACGCATCTGCTTCATATCCAGAGACTTGGAAGTCTTGCGGTTCTTCTGCTGCTGCTTGGTCCGCTGGTAGTTGTACTTGCCCCAGTCGATGATCTTACATACCGGCGGATCGGCCTCCGGTGAAATCTCTACCAGGTCAAGGTCTTGCTCGCGGGCCGCTTCCAGCGCTTCCTGGCGGCTCAGTACGCCCAGCTGTTTGCCGTCCTCGTCTATGACACGAAGCCGGTTTGCCCGAATCTGATCATTCAGGCGGGTGAATTTGGCTATTGGTCCTTCTCCTTTAACGTCGATTAATTGCGCCCAAAGTACCAAGCATTTTAACAGATGGGATATCAGAGGTCAAACACTTGGCCGCACGCGGTCCTTGCCACCCTGGCCGGAGCGGCGTCGGCCGGCCGTGAAGTCGGGGCGGTACTTTAGGGCTTCTGCCAGGTGCGCGCCGGTTACCCCGGCCGAAGCTTCCAGATCGGCGATGGTCCGGGCCACCTTGATCGTACGCATGTAGGCGCGGGCGGACAGGTCGCAGCCCCGGGCCGCGGCATTGAGCACGGGCAGGGCGTCCGGTTCGAGACGGGGCAGGCGTTTGACCTCGGCGTTGGTCATATCGGCGTTCAGCCTGGTGCGCGTGCCGAAACGGGCCTTTTGCCGATCGCGGGCTTGCCGGACCCGGCGGCGGACATCGGCGTCGATTTCCGTGCCGCGCCTGGCAAGGAGTTTGTCGTATTCGACATCATGGACGTTGCTGTAAAGGTCGATGCGGTCGAATATGGGGCCGGACAGCCGGTCGCGGTATGACAGCCTTTTCCACTCCGGGCATCCGCAGGGGCGACTACTGCCGAAATAACCGCAGGGGCAGGGGTTGGCGGTAGCCACGAATATGAAGTCAGCCGGCCACTCGGCGCTGCCGTGGGCCCGGGTGACGTTGATCAGACGGCTTTCCAGCGGTTGGCGCAGGGTCTCTATGGTCTCGCGGCTGAATTCGGGCAGCTCATCGAAGAGCAGTACGCCGCGGTGGGCCAGGCTGATTTCGCCGGGGCGCAGAGGGGAGCCGCCCCCTGTTATAGAGACCAGGCTGGCTCCGTGATGCGGGGAGCGGAAGGGCCGTTCGGTGACGATGCGGCCGTAGTCGTGACCGGCCAGACTATGCAGCTGGGTGACTTCCAGCATTTCTTCGCGGTCCAAAGGCGGCAACAGGCCGTGCAGGGCCCGGGCCAGCATGCTTTTGCCGGTGCCGGGCGGGCCGTCCAGCAGGATATTGTGGCCGCCGGCGGCGGCGATCTCCAGGGCGCGCTTGGCCTGCTGTTGGCCGGCGATTTCGCTGAGCGGAACGTCGCGCGGGGTTCCGGACGGCGCGTTCCCCCCGTCCGGCATCCGTCCGCCTTCGCCGGTGTGGCGCGGTTCGCAAGGTTCGGCCCCCGACAGGTACCGGTAAAGCCGTGAAAGATCAGGGATGGGGACCAGGCTTACGTTAGGCACCAGGCAGGCCTGGCCCAGGTTGGCGGACGGTATGAAGAAGGTCGTGATGCCCTCGGCGCGGCCGGCCAGTATCTTGCCGATGATGCCGCGTACGGCCCGGACGCCGCCGTCCAGGCCCAGCTCGCCTATGAAGGCCGGCCGGCCGCGCCATGCGGCCGGACCGATCTGACCGCTGGCCTGCATGATGGCCACGGCTATGGCCAGATCGAATCCGCTGTCGGCCTTAGGTATGTCCGCCGGCGCCAGGTTAACGGTGATACGTTTGCGAGGTAGCACTATACGGCTAGTGGCGAATGCGCCCCTGATGCGCTCCTTGGATTCGCCTACGGCACGGTTCGCGAAACCCACTATGACGATGGTCGGCAGGTTGTTTGACAGGCGGCACTCTATATCCACCAGGATAACGGCGCTGCCGTTCACTATGATGCTCTGGACTGGTGCGGCCATGGTGGCCAAAGTAAAACACCTTGCCCGTTTCTTGGGCAAGGTGTTTTAAGGATAATTTAAGGTTTTTGGTTTGGTTTTGCTTTTAAGGTTTTGGTTCTTTTCTTAGTGGAACAACGACTTGCGAGAAATCGTTGTTCCGATTTTGTCGTTTTTGTTTTTGAGCACTTAATTTGTTCAAGTGCTATACGTATCTTATAGAATACCCGCCAGGCCGTCAATAACAATTATGCTTAGATTTTTCATAAGGCTGTGCATAACTTCCGGACCGGTTGCCGGAGCAGTTGCCGGGACATTGACATAAGCGGCTTGGCGTGCTAGAGTGTATGCTGTAAGTCAAAAACAAAAACGTTCTTCCTCACACCAAGCGAAGAAAGCCCTCGCGGGGGCGGACTTACGAAAAAGATTATCCGGGCGCTCCATTGACGCCCGCACGGAGGTATCCGTATGACGCTCTACTTCAAGGCCCTAAAGGCCGGTAGAGCGGTCAGTCTTAGCCGCGGGCGGCAAGCGCTTCAATAGTCTAAATACAACGAGTGCATTTAGCCGCCCCGGCACCATTTTTACAGCACGTACCCCGCCATCGAGGCGGGTTGGATTATAATGAGATCCCTCACCAATCTCACAAGACGGTTACATTTCTGGCGCGTAAGCGGCCTGTTGGCGGCCGATATGCTGCTGTTCGGGACCACGGACCCCCGGAGCACGCTGTCCTTCATGCTCATCGTGGGCTTCCTGCTGTTATCGGCCACGATTTACTATCTGTTGGACGGTCTGTTGGCCTTCCTAAGGCTTTACGGACTGGCACCCGCCAACAGGAAGCGCGTGCTTATGACCGCTACCATGGTCATATGCGGCGCGCTGGCCTTGCAGT
>DASUOD010000071.1:0-4193 GCA_036276795.1 Saccharimonadales bacterium (SeqCode) | reverse complement strand
CGCACCTGGTGAACCGAAAGGCCATTGAAGGCACCGGCTTCATGGCCAAGGGCGAGGAAGACCAGATCTATAAGGTCGAAGGCGAGGACCTGCACCTGATAGCCACGGCCGAGATTCCGATGACCGGTTATCACGCTGACGAGATTCTGGACGCCGATAAATTACCTCTGTTATACGTAGGCCTGAGCCCGGCCTACCGAAAAGAAGCGGGAGCTTATGGCAAACACGGCAAAGGGCTCTACCGCGTGCACCAGTTCGAAAAACTCGAGCTATATGTGTTCTGCAAACCGGAAGACAGCGAAGAATGGCACCAGAAGCTGGTCAAGCTTGAAGAAGAATTGTGCCAGGCGCTGGAAATCCCATACCGCCTTGTGCGCATAGCCGCGGGCGATCTGGGCCAGGCCGCCTATAAGAAGTTCGACATAGAATACTGGAGTCCGGCCGACAAAAATTACCGCGAGCTCACCAGTTGTTCGAACGTTACCGATTACCAGGCCCGGCGTTTGAACATCCGCTACCGCAACGATGCTGGCAAGACCGAATTCGTCCATTCGCTCAACGGCACGGCCGCGGCCTTCAGCCGCGTATGCATAGCGCTCATAGAGAATCATCAGGCCGAAGGCGGCAAGATAAAAGTCCCCAAGGCTCTCCAGCCTTTCATGGCCGGCCAGACCGGGATCTGACATTTGGCTTTATAACCGTTTATGTTTATGATTAATGCATGACCGATGGGCCTATTATGGAGCAGGTTCCGGATGAATATCTGGATATGGTAGTCACGTGCCCTGTACCTCAGGGACAAGCCGAGGGAGCGCAGCCCTTGCGCGACGTCCTGGCTTCGGATATAGGCCCGAAAATCTTGCCGCGCGTGGTAGAGAACATAAGGAATGCCCAGGAACTGGCCGGGTCCGGCATCGAAGCCGACCGTGCGACCATCATCGCTTTTGGTGGCGCCGTGGTGGAGGATGAGCATGGCGGCATCCTTCGTGAACCCGACGATGCGCTCGAACCGGCATATGCCGACGCAGATCTTGAGCCGCAACTGGAAGCGGCGGAAAAAAAATAAGCCCGGATCCGACCCTGAACCCGAGGCCGAACCTGGCGCCGAAGCCATTGCTTCGCTCAGGGTGGAGTCGCGTCACAGCATTGATGATTCAACCCGCCATGCGGTCGAACCTCCCGAACTTGTTGCAGCCGAACCCTTGCTAGAACCAGAGCCAAAGAATCCTGAGCCAGCAAATCCGGAACCGGCAGAACCTGTCCGGGTCGCGCCCACCGCTGATCCGGGCCATGCCGCACAGCAGATCGACCGGCGCCAAGAGCCTGACCCGCACCGGCTGAGGGAGCAGGCTGGGGTGGCGGACGAGCCGGAAGAGGCTCCGCCCGCTCCGCCCGCGGCTCCTGAAGCACCGATTGCACGGGAAGATGACGCACCTGTCATAGAAGTTCCGCTTACGGAAAGGCCCTCTGAGCCGCCGGAAGCGCCGACCGATGCAGGGCTTGATGAACTGGCATTACCGGAAGCGCCGCCTGCAGTAACTGATAATCGGGTCGAGCATGATGTGCCGGATGATGACATGCGGGATGAAGCCTTGGCTTTAGCTGAGCCCGGCTTGGAAGAGGTGCATGCCGAATCCGCTATGGCCGCCGAGACGACGCCTGCTACAGAAATGGTCACAGCAGGGCTGACGAGCGGGGCGGAAACAGGTGACGGTACGGCGCAGGAACTGCTGGCGGATGACGCCATTCCGGAATCCGGCGCTGTCATTGAAAGGGAGGTACCGCCCGCCGATCCCGAAACTGTTTTAGACGAAGAGACCATGGAAACGTTTGAAAGCCTCGCGGAAATATTAGTCGAAAGGCGTGAGCCGGGCGGTGACCCCGACCTATCCGGCTCTGATAACGTCGCCGGCTCCGGGGAGTTCGTGGTAACTGTCGCTCCAGAGGCAGGAGAAGACCACGGGATGGGTTTCGAAGCGTACGTCGCGGCACAGGAGACCTCCCGGGCCGTGCCGGAGCTGGAAGAGGTCATAGGGCAGACGGTAGAGCGGACGCCGGAGGAAACGTTCGCGGATCTGGCCCGCCTGCTTGGAGATGACGAAGTCCGGGGGACCGGGGCGCCTGAACGCATGGCGGCCGTACGAGAGGCGCTTAGGGAAGCTGATGGGTTGATACGGCAATCCACGGGTATGGATGATCCTCTCGAGGCCTTGGAGCCGGAAGCTGACGTAGTCAAGGATGAACTGGAACCGACCACCATAACCGTAACCCCCGAGCTTACCGATAAACTGTTGGTTCTTTTGCGAACCATCGGCCATGATAATCCGCGCGAAACCTTGGTAGGGCTCGTCAGCAGGCGCGGGTTCACGTTTCTGGCAGAAGCCGTCACTCATCTTCAGCGGTTGTCAGATGATGCCGGCCGCCTGGAGCTATCGCAGGCATGGCTCCAGCCTCACATGGCCGAAGCAACCGCTCCGTCTCCGACATTGACTACACGTCTTGGCAGAACTCTCGTGGCCTTGATCGTGGCTCCTGCCTGGTTTGAGACCCAGCATCCCCGGATATAGGCTAATGCTAATTGGACGCCCGGCGTTTGAAGAGCCAGGTGGTCAGCGGCAGCGAAACGACGATTATGACGACGCACCAGATGATGGCCAGCCAGGCGCTGTCGCCCATCGGCGTGCCGACCAGCCATGAGCGCATGGCGTTGATCACATGTGTCAGCGGCTGGTTCTCGGCGAACGCCCTCAACGCGTCCGGCATGGTATGGGTCGGCACGAAGGCGCTGGAAATGAAGGTCAGGGGGAAGATGACCACGAAGCCTACCCACTGGGCGGCTTCCAGGCTCTTTACCAAAAGGCCCAGGATGGCTGACAGCCACGAGATGGCCAGCGTGAATAACAGCGCCAGCCCGACGACCATCATCCATTCGCCAAAACTTGCGTTGGGACGGAAGCCCACCACGAAGCCGATGACTATGATTATGGCTCCGGAAATGACGTTCCGGACCATGTCGGCGGCTATGTGACCGGTAACCAGGGCGCTGTTGGCCATGGGCAGGGAGAGGAAGCGGTCGACTATGCCTTCCTTCAGGTCGACGGCCAGGTTGATGGTCGTGTAGTTGGCTCCGAAAGCCAAGGTCTGTACCAGGATACCCGCGAACAGGTAGTTGGCATAGCTGACGTCGCCGGTGTCGATGGCTCCGCCCAGGACGTATCGGTTCAACAACATGAACATGACGGGGAAAAGGATGAGCGACATGACCTGATCGAGGCTGCGGATGATGTGCATGATGCTGCGTTTGGCCATTATCAGGGTATCGCTGATGCCCCACCAGAAACTGGGGGATATGGTCTTGTTCATTTTTTGCCTCCCCGCTTTTTCTTATCGTCAGGTTTCTTGGTCGCGCCGTGGCCGGTAAGCGACAGGAAGACGTCGTCCAATGTCGGCCGCCGCTGTTCCACGCTCTCCACCTCGACCTTTGCTGCCTCCAGACGCTGCAGGGCCTGCTTCAGTTCGCTGACGCCGCCACTCGTAGCCAGGCTCAGGAGACGTTGCTCGGGATCGGTCTGAACCTTCCTTCCGCCGATTGCTTTCCTGGCGGTTTCTAAGTCGCTCCCCTCGCTGATGGTCACTTCCAGGCGGTCCGATCCGACCTTGGCTTTCAGCTTGTCGGAAGTACCTTCGGCAATCACTCTGCCGCTGTCGATCACTACGATTTCGTCGGCCAAGTAGTCGGCCTCGTCCATATATTGGGTGGTCAGCAGGATGGTGGTACCGCTTTCCACCAGCTTCTTGATCATGGCCCACATAGCCAGTCTGCTGCGCGGGTCCAGACCCGTGGTAGGCTCGTCCAAGAAGATGATAGGCGGTGAAGCTATCAGGCTCATGGACAGGTCCAGGCGGCGGCGCATGCCGCCCGAGTATGTCTTGACCGGTCTCTTGGAAGCTTCGACCAGATCGAATTGCTTGAGCAATTCACGGGTGCGCTTGGAGGCATCGGCTTTGCTCATACGGTACAGCCGGCCGATCATGAACAGGTTTTCTTCGCCGGTCAGGTAACCGTCGACGGCGGCATATTGGCCGGTCAGGCCGATGCTGCCGCGGGCTTCGGCGTCCTGTTCCACCACGTCATAACCGTTGATTAAGGCCTGGCCGCCGTCGGGCTTCAACAAAGTGCTGAGTATGCGTAT
>DASUOD010000070.1:0-4920 GCA_036276795.1 Saccharimonadales bacterium (SeqCode) | reverse complement strand
TGCTATCTGTGAGAAAGACGTTCATTACACCGGGTAAGGTAACCCTCGCCTTAGTCTGTGGAACTATGATTTCCGCGCCCAACTCGTCTTCATGATCCAAGTCTATGTTTCTCAGATCGGTTATCCATTCGTCATCCTTATCAGAAAATTGGGGATAGCCGGTAATGACTACATAGGGCGAATCCGGTTCCAGCATTGTGCGATAAAGCAATGAAACCGCTACGCTATCCGTTATGAAAGCCGTGGGTCTTCTAGGCAATGCCTGTTCCGGATTAACATCTTCGGTAGGTGAATAGGAGAATTCAAGCGGTAAGTGATCCTGCGTGTCAGGGTCGAATAATAAAGCTACGCCCATCCTGATAAGCTCGGCCCGTTTAACATACACGGGCAAATCAGAGATGATTTCTCTTCTGGACAGATCCTCGGGCCCAGACATACCTGTAATTATACAATTATGTGTCAAATACGTCTATTTTATGGCCGTTTTTAATACGTCATCTTTCCGTCGCCTATGCGTATGGTCTGGCCCGGTTCTATACCCCGACGCACCAGCTCGTGCATGATGCCGGCCTTTTGCATGATGTGGCGCAGACGCTGTACGCCCTGTTCGTTGCTGAAGTCGGTGCGCCTGGCAAAATGCTCTATGCGCGGACCGGTGACCACGAAGCTCTTGCCTGTCTTCCTTACCTGCCACTTGCCGGATTCATCTTCCAATCTTATGACGGGGGTACCGGCTTCAGCCTTGCCCGGTTTTTTCGCTTTGGCGGCCTTGGCACGTACCTCCGCGACCATATCCTTGACCGCCGCCAACAGCTCTTTCAGCCCTTGGCCAGATTGCGACGATATCGCAAATACCGATGTTTTCTTAGGCGCAGCGCTTTTGACTTGCTCGACAAGGTCGTTGATTATCTCGTCGTCCAGGCCTTCTACCTTGGTAAGCACCACTATCTCGGGCCGTTTGACCAGATCGCGGCTGTAGGCTTCCAACTCGGAGCGTACGGTACTATAGGCACCGGCCGCATCCTCGTGGTAGGCGTCTATAAGATGCAGTATCACGGCCGTGCGTTCGACGTGGCGCAAGAAGTCATGGCCCAGTCCCTTACCGGAACTAGCCCCCGCTATAAGACCGGGGATGTCCGCGAACAGCACGCTTGCGTCCTGATCTATATCGACCACGCCCAGGTTGGGCGTGAGCGTCGTGAACGGATAATTGGCAATTTCCGGATGAGCGTTGCTGAGTCTGGCAAGCAGAGTCGATTTACCGGCGTTGGGCTGGCCGACCAAGCCGACGTCAGCGATCATCTTAAGCTCAAGTTTCAGCTCCAGTGCTTCGCCTGGCTCCCCCTTTTCGGCGAACCTGGGCGTCTGGCGGCGCGAAGAGGTGAAGTGCGCGTTGCCGAAGCCGCCGCGCCCGCCGTTGGCGACCACCACTTTCTGGCCGTCCTGCGTAAGATCGGCCATCAGCTCCCCGCCGCCCAGGGTAGCTACGGTGCCTACGGGTACCGCCACCATGAGGTCCTTACCGCTTCTGCCATGCTTGTTAGACGGGCCGCCGGGTTTGCCGGATTCGGCTTTCAATTCTTTCTGATAGCGGAAAGCTGCCAAGGTGTTCTGGTTACGGCTGGCGAACAATACCACATCGCCCCCGTCGCCCCCGTCGCCCCCGTCCGGGCCGCCTTTGGCTATGAATTTTTCACGGCGGAAGCTAAGCTTGCCGTCGCCGCCGGCCCCTGCCAGCGCCTTTACCGTCACCGCATCAACGAAACTCACTTCAACTTCAACGTCTTATGTAGTTATCAAAGTGGCTGACCGATACCCAGCCGCTGTGACCTACGTTGCCCCAACCGGCGACGCCGTTCATGTCGCGGTATCTTACCCTGCTTCCATCGGCAGAAATGGCCTCCACCACGGCGACATGTCCGTAGCCGCCGGCGGCTTGGCTGCCCAGCTGGGCTATGGAACCGACGGAGGGGCTGCGGCCGACGTTCCAACCGCTCTGCCGCGCATAATATGCCCAGGTGGCAGCATTGCCCCAGTTAGCAGGGACATTTATCTGCGTCGCCACATACCATGTGCAGTAACCATAATCGTAGCCGTTGTAACCATACAGGGGACCGCTGCCCCACGGGAAGGCGGCCCCTCCTGCGATCCCGCTGCCAGCCGCTATGCCGGCGGCCGTCGTGGCGTTTTGTGAAGCGTTAGGGATTATGATGCGTTCGCCAACGTGCAGGCCGGATATCTCGCCGTCGTTATAAGCCAGTATCTGCTGTTTGCTGGCATTGAACCTGGTAGCCAGGCTGTCGGCGGTATCACCGGTCTTTACTACATAGACTATACCGTTGACCGGAGGTATCCACAGCTTGGTGCCTACGGGCACGGTGTCGCCGCTGACTTCGTTAGACCAACGGATGCTGTCCGAGGTAATGCCGAACCTTGTAGCCAACCCGGATATGGTGTCCCCCGGTTTGACTACATAGCTGAAGATATCGGCGCGTGACTTCAAGGCGGTGGCTATGACTTCCGGCTTGGTGGTCACGCTATTATTACTGGTAGATATGGCTATGTTGGCGGCCTGCGACTGCGCCTGATTGTTTATGGCCGTGGTCTCAGCCAGACTGGTAGCCCTGGCTACCGTCAGAGCGATGTCGGTGGACGAGACTTGGTCCAGCGGATTGACCGGGGCCGAAGCCCTTGAGCTGTTCACGGCCGGAGTGTCTATGCTTCCGGCATGGGGGTTACCCAGCACCATCACGGCTATGGCGATCAATATCAGGAGGTTGACGCCCAACAAGGCGGCCCGCACCTTGCGGCTGCGGGCCGTTCGCTGACGCGCTCTTAGCTGTATGTAGCGATGAAGCTTAGACGACCAGGGCGTACCTGGTGCGATAAGGCGGGATGCAATAGACGGGCGGGCTGTACTAATTACAATCTCCTATTATCCGGTTAAGCGTGTTTCCGGGGGCGGAAAAGACGGATGTACCCCTTATGAAAACTACCCGTACATTGTAGCAAAACCCACCCTTAACGCAATACCTTCATGGTTAAGCTTATCCGTTAGTTATTACAGAGCTTATGACAGTATTTGCGGGTGTTGGCTTCGTGATCCTGCAGGTTCGTGGAAAAGTAGGTAGTGCCATCATCGCCGCTCACGAAGTAAAGCCAATGCGTCTTGCTCGGGTGAAGCGCAGCGTGCAGGGAGCCTTCGCTGACCGTGCTGATGGGGCTTGGCGGCCAGCCTTTGTGCAGATAGGTATTGTAAGGGGAATCATAATTCAGGTTGGGCGCCAGGCCTGCGGCTATGGAACCGTAACGGGCGGTGGAATCAGCTTCCAGCGGGCTGCCGGACTTGATTCTCGACAGGAAGACCTGCGCTACCTTGGCGCGGTCGCCCGGTTTGCTGACCTCTTGTTCGATGATGGACGCCAGCGTAATACCCTGGTAAGTCGTAAGGCCTTCCTTGGCGAAACCGGCCCGTACGTCCGGGGTAAGATGCTTGCCCATGGCTATGAGCGACTCCCTGACGATGACGGAAGGGTCGGTGTTGGGCTGCTTTTGATAGGACTCCGGCCAGAGCAGACCTTCCAGCGTTCTAACGCTCTTGGGCTTATCAGCCAGAGCGGGCAGGTCGGAATACCTGTGCGGTTCAAGCGCCCTGTCCACGGCGCTCGGCGAAAACCCGGAGTTTATAAGATCCGCGCGCACCTGGTCTATTCTGCGGCCGGGCAGGATGGTAACGAGCTTGGTAGCTACCTTCCCTCTGGAAAGCGTGGTAGCGATATCCGGTATGCTCTGGCTGGGCGATAAGGCATACGTGCCTGCTTGGAGCAGTTTGGCCTGATCGTTACGCTGGACGTATAGCTGGAAGGCCCAGGAACTTCTTATAAGCCGGGCCGTCTGCAGATTATCGGCTATCTCTTTGACGGAGTTGCCAGGACTGACGACGAATATCTGCGACGTCTGGTTGCGGCTGAGCGGTTCCAGATAGGAGTAATAACGTTGGCGCGCGATGACGGCTCCGCCGACAGCCAGGACAACCATCACCGCCAGCAATATCCATATGCGGCGCGGCGTACGCCGTTTCTTGCGGGCGCCGTAACGGACCATTACGGCTTCCCCTTTCGGTGGCCGGCCAGCCAGTCCTGGAGTATGTAGGTAGCGGCCAGCGCGTCTATGTCGCCGCGGCCGTAGGGCTTGCCTCTGGCCTTAAGCTCCTCTTCGGCCTGTTTGGAGGTCACGGCTTCGTCCTGCATATACACGGGCAGATCGAACCGGCTACGTATGGACTCCGCGAAAGCCTCGGCCTCGGCCGTCTGCGCGGTATGCTGCCCTTCCATGCCCCGCGGCAGTCCGACGACGAAAGCGCCCACATCTTCGGACTTCACTATGTCTCCTAACGAATCAAGCAGATGATCGCCCTGCTCCAGCGTAGCCAACGGCCTGGGCAGCCGGGCCGTCATGGAAGCCACGGCCACGCCGACACGCTTTCCGCCCACATCCAGGCCGAGTACGGATTTACTGGCCGTTATCATTGCTATTGCTCACCGTCTTGGGCTCGGCAATGACGACCTTTATCTTGCTCGTATCCTTAGGTACCGTTGATACCCAGAACGGGCTCAGATCGACATCGACCGACTTGATATCAGGATTGCTGTTCAGATCTTTCTTGATCTGGCCAGCCTTCTTGCCCCTGGCATTCTTCTTGATCGAGCCTACGTCTATGTCTGGTCCTGTAACGGCCTGGGTATCCATGACCACCTGGGCGCCATTGGCCGAAGCGTTCGTCACCTGGAAGTCGGCACTATCTATGCCCGTATCCTGTATCTTCTGTTTGGACGTGTCTATCTGTGTGCTCACGTCGTTTTTTACCAGTGTCTCAAGGTCCTTTTTGTGGACGCCGAACACCATATACGTCACTGTCTG
>DASUOD010000069.1:0-2297 GCA_036276795.1 Saccharimonadales bacterium (SeqCode) | reverse complement strand
AGCCCCTGGGCCGTCTGCCAGGCGAAGAAGGTCTGCAGGCTCTTGGCGCCCACGCCCCTGGCCGGTACGTTGACTATGCGCTCGAAGCTCACACGGTCCTCCGGCTGGAAGATAAGGCGCAAGTAGGCCATGACGTCTTTTATTTCCTTGCGGTCATAGAAGCGTACGCCTCCGACGATGCGGTACGGTATGCCGTAGTGGACCAGGCCCTCTTCTATGGAGCGGCTCTGGGCATTGGTACGGTACAGCACGGCATGGTCCTTGTATTTGTAGCGCCCGGAGTCCACGCCGGCGCGGACCCGCCTTATGATGGCTTCGACCTCGGACCGTTCACTGCCCACCTGCACCAGCTGTACGGGCAGACCGTCGCCTGCATCCGTCCAAAGCTTCTTGTCGCTGCGTTGGGCGTTCCTGGCGATAACGGCCTGCGCCGCGTCCAGGATGTTCCTGGTGCTGCGATAATTCTGCTCCAGCTTGATGACCGCGCAGTCCTTGAAGTCGGACTCGAACCGGAGGATATTGCGGAAATCGGCGCCGCGCCATGAATATATCGACTGCCAGTCGTCGCCGACCACGGCTATGTTCCTGTCTGCGTTAGTGAGCAGGTTGATCAACCTGTACTGTGCCGCATTGGTATCCTGGTACTCGTCTACCATGATGTATTTGAAACGGGTCTGCCACTTGGCGCGGATTTCCGGCCGTGTCTTCAGCATTTCCACCGTGCGATTTATCAGATCGTCGAAATCCAAGGCCGAAGCTTCCTTCAGCGCCTTTTCATAAAGCGGGTACACCTTGGCAGCGGTCTCCTGTGCCGGGCTGGCCGCCGTGCGCGCGTATTCGTCCGGGCCAAGCATCTCGTTCTTGGCGCTGCTTATAAGACTGCCCAACACGCGGGCCGGGAAGGTCTTTTCGTCTATCATCAGCCGTTTGCTGACTTGCTTGACTGTCGCCTGCCGATCGGTCTCGTCGAAGATTACGAAACTGCGCGGTACGCCGACCGCTTCGCCGTCCTGCCTGAGCAGACGCACGCATATGCCGTGGAAGGTGCCCATATACGGCATGAAACCGCGGTCGTCGGCCTTCTCGCCGAGCAGATGTGCTACCCGGCCGCGCATCTCCTTGGCCGCTTTGTTGGTGAACGTCACCGCCAGGATCCCGTAAGGCGTGGTCTTCCTGGACGCTATAAGATAGGCCACCCGGTGCGTCAGGGTCTTGGTCTTGCCCGAACCGGCGCCGGCTTGGATGAGCAGAGGGCCTTCGGTGGTTTCCACCGCCCTTCTCTGCTCAGGATTCAACCCCTCGAAAAGACGTTCTAACACCTAACCATTCTAGCAAAATAACCTGCCGGCGCCTGTTGTAACTTAGTTGGAGAACAGATGCGTGACCGGCTTGACGCCATCGATGTGTATGAGTCCGGCGTCCAGGGCTATGTTTACCCAGGCCGCGGCCAGTATGAGCGCCAGTATCACGCCCATGGTGGCGAACCGGGCGCTACGCCGATGTTCCACGGCGTTGATGGGCAGAAAGTATCTTTTGCTCTCGACAAGCTTGCGGATCTTGGGATCTTCCTCGGCCTCGGCGTCGGCCTTGGGCTTAGCGCCGGCGCCGGCCTTGCCGGATTTACCGGACTCGCCGTCTCCTCCGTCGTCGGTTTTTTCATCTTTCGTCGCTTCAGCGTCCTCGGCGGTATCCGATACGGTGTCGGAGTCATCGGCATCGCCGTCGTCCGGCGTTTCCGGCTCCGCACGGTCGGCGCCGTCATCCGATACCTCTTCGGACGCCGCATCCGCGACGGTCTTATCGGGGTGTTCGGGCTTCTTGTCTTCGCCTTTCTTGTCCTCACCTGTCTTGGCATCGCCGTCGTCCGGCTTCTCGTCCAGCGGCTTAAGCTTGGCTTCTCCGGTTTTCCTTATCGGCAACTTGGCTTCTTCCGGCTCGGTCTCGGATTGGACCTTTCCTTCTACCATCATCGGGTCCTTTATCATCGGGCGATGGGTGATGATAGGCTTTGACGTATCGGAAGGTACCGAGGTGTTGGGATGCGCTACATCCGTCACTGGAGCCGGCTTCGAAGAATCAGACTTCTTCTTCGACTTGGGTTCGGATTTGCTCATGATTTGGATTTTTCCTTGTGCTGCAGCTTATATGCCGCTTCGATTATGCCGGCGAACTTGTGATAGTTAAGGCTGGCAGCTCCTGGCAGGAGTCCGTCCACGCCGTCCAGGCCCAGGATATCGCCTACGAATTCGGTGTCCACGCTGGCTCCGTAGATAACCCTGATGTCTTCCGCGGTCTGT
>DASUOD010000068.1:0-2697 GCA_036276795.1 Saccharimonadales bacterium (SeqCode) | reverse complement strand
AAGATGGCAATCGATCATTTCGGTAAAAGATACGCGTTCCAAAAGGGGCATACGGACTGGAACTTCAACATCATGTTCGACGGCCAGCCCCAGGTGGCCAAGATGGCGGCCGCTTATGCCGGAGCCATAGACCACCCCGGTCTGTATCCGCCGATCCCCGCCGAAAGGTTGCATATGACCGTGCTTAGGGTAGGCTTCACTACCGAATATACCGATGCAGAAATGGCAGCCGTGACCGGGCTCTTGAGACCTAAGCTGGCCGGAATGGAAATGCCGGAACTGGTCCTTGGGCCGTGGTGGATCTGGGGCGGTCCCGTGCTCCATGTGACGCCTGAAGGGCCGCTTATAAAGGTGTTCGATGCCATCCTGAAGTCAATCGAGGAAATAGTCGGCAAGAAGCGGACTCCTAAGCCGCAAAGGTTCATCCCGCATGTCACACTGGCCTACTGCAAGGATTACGACGACGAAATAGGACTGCACGCCAGCCTGAGCAAGACCGACGTAGAGCCCGCCCGGTTCCGTGCCGATAAGTTATCGATGATCAAGCAATGGCCTTCACTGCCGGTCTATAAGTGGGACGTCGTGGAAGACATCCCCATCGGCCAGGCTAGATAACTTTAAGCTCCTTCGCTATCCGGGTGAAGGTGGCTACTGCCTGTTCCAGGTCTTCCTGGGTGTGAGCGGCTGACACCTGCACGCGGATGCGGGCCTTGCCCTTAGGCACGACCGGAAATGAGAAGCCCACGGCGTATATTCCGGCGTCGAACAGGGCAGAACCCATCTCGCTGGCCATCTTTTCTTCCGATAGCATGATGGGCGTTATGGAGTGCTGGGCGTCGGATATGCTAAAGCCGGCTTTCTTCATCTGTTCGCGGAAATATTCCGTGTTGCTCCATAGCCGTTCGCGTAGCTCCGGGTGCTCGTCAACGTATCTGAAGGCGAACAGCGCGGCGCCGGCGATGCCGGTGTCGAGCGCGTTCGAGAACAGATAAGTGCGTGAGCGCTGGCGCAGATATTCAGCAGCCTCCTTGCGCGTGGCCGTATAGGCGCCACCGGCGCCGCCCAGGGCTTTGCCGAAGGTGCCGGTCAGGAAGTCTATGCGGTCGGTGGTACCGGTTAGTTCCTGCGTGCCGCGCCCGTTGTCTCCGAGCACGCCTACGCCGTGGGCGTCGTCCACCATCACCAGGGCGCCGTATTTATCTGCCAGGTCGCAGATCTCTTTGAGCGGGGCGATGTCGCCGTCCATCGAGAATACGCCGTCGGTGGCGATGACCTTGAGGCGCTTGTCTTGCACGGCCTTGAGCTTTTCTTCCAGGTCGGCCATGTCCATGTGCTTGAATATGTGCCGTTCGGATTTGGTAAGCCGAACCGCGTCGATTATGGAAGCGTGGTTGAGTTCGTCGCTGATGATGGCATCTTCCGGCCCGAAGAAGGTCTGGAACAGGCCTACGTTGGCCATGAAGCATGATGAATAAGTCACGGCGTCCTCAAGCCCCAGGAACTTGGCCGTGGCGGCCTCCAGGTCCTTGTGTATCTGCTGCGTGCCGCAGATGAAGCGCACCGAAGCCACGCCGAAACCCCATTTTTCCAACGCCTCGTCGGAGGCTTTGGCCAGCTCCGGGCGGCCGGACAGGCCCAGGTAGTTGTTCGAGCAGAAGTTCAACAGTTCCTTGCCGTTGACGTTTATGGCACGGCCCTGGGGTGAATGCATCACGTATTCCTGCTTGTACATGCCGGATTCGCGTATGTTGTCCAGCTCTTCGTTCAGCAGGGACTGGAGGTCCTTATACATCTTCCTGCCTATCCGTTCACCTTGAAGATGAGCTTAGGGTGTTGCTTGTGCGCGGCTTCGAATTTCTCGGGAGTGAATTCGCCGAGCGGCAGGATGGTGCCTTCGCCGCTGTTCAGAATCACATCCCAGATAGCCTGCTGGACGCCGTTCTTCTGCCGGGAGAGCACGCGCTGGGCGATCTGCCAGGTGCTGAACAGGCGGCGGCCGATGACGTTATGTATGGTCAGGCCGCGGACTATCACTCGAGGGAAGTCGGGTATGGTCAGGTCGCCGTCCTTGATACCGAAGAGGATCACGTTGCCGCCGCGCCGGGTGCTGTCGATGGCGTTGTTGATGGATGAAGGTGGGCCGGCCATCTCCATGGCTACGTCCACGCCTTTGCCATAGGTCAGCTCCATCACGCGCTCGACCACTTCGGGATCATTTTCCCAGGCATGTTCCTTCTGCTTCTTCTCGATAAGTATGGTCTCGTCGGCGCCAAGCCTCTTGGCCAGTTCCAGGTTGGCAGGATTGATATCGGCTGCTATCACTTTGGCGACACCGAAATTCTGCGCCAAAAGTACGGAAAATAGACCGATGGGGCCGCAACCCAGTATCAGCACGCGCTGGCCGCGCATGTCAGTCTTGGTGCAAGCGTGTACCGCGTTGCCGAACGGGTCGAATATGGCGGCGATTTCCGGACGCACGCGGCTTTCGTCCACTCCCCATAGGTTTTTGGCCGGGACCTTCACGTATTCGGCGAAAACACCGTCTATGCTGATGCCCAATATGGCCTCGTCGCGGCATACATGGCCCTCTCCTAAGCGGCATTGGTAGCACCGGCCGCAGGTTACGTGCGAATCGCCCGAGACGAGCTTGCCGACCTCTATGGTCGCGTCATTCTGGGGGTCCGGGTCGGCATACAG
>DASUOD010000067.1:0-2088 GCA_036276795.1 Saccharimonadales bacterium (SeqCode) | reverse complement strand
GTCCGTCAGGAATTCAAAGAACCAAGGCAGTTGTTCCTTCTTGAAATAATCGCCTAGCGACCAGTTGCCCAGCATCTCGAAGAAAGTGGTATGGCGGTTGTCGCCGACCTCTTCGATGTCCTGGGCGCGCAGACAGGTCTGGCTGTCGGCCAGACGTTTGCCTTCCGGATGTTCTTCGCCAAGCAGATACGGTATGAGCGGCTGCATGCCCGAGCCCGTGAACAATGTGGTCGGATCGTTATATGGCACCAGCTGGGCGCGCGGAATCACCTTGTGTCCGCGCTCAGTGAAAAAATCCAGGTAAGCCTTGCGTATTTCCTGTGCTGTCATATCTGTTAGATTGTAGCAGTTCCTTGACAAAAGTGGTATAATTACATATAATAGCCGGCTATGGCAATCTACGAATACACACCGGGCGACCCCGGTAAGATGCGGCTGGATACCGTCGGCCTAGTTGGCAAACGCAGGGACGTCGATATCGAACGTCATACCCTGATCAACATGGGCATGAACGCCGTCGCCAGAGGTGAGGCCCACACGAAGGAGGTGGCGCACCAGTTGGCCAGGGCTGATGTAAGGCGTCTGCCCCTGGAGCTTATGAGCCGCTTGCTCGACCCTGATTATTACGATGCGCCCGTCATGAACCGGGCGAACGGCCTAGCCATGTACGCGCCGCGGGAAGAAGGCCGCCCTTACTTCGCACTGCTTTCCGAAGAAGTGAAGGACGCCGAGGATCTTATAGCCGAAGAGCGCATGGACCGCGATACGTTAGACCACCTTACGGTGAGGGGCGCCATAACCCACGACGCCCTTCAGCTTGAACCCTACATGGGCCAAGACGAAACGCTGATGGCCCGCGCGCATAGTTCGTTCGGGTATATGGTGGAAGGGATCGGCTACGTACCGGTAGTAACCGTGCTTAGCACCGATCATCCGGTCCGCCAGCTCATCGATGCCCGGAGGCAAGAGGCATAAGATGTCGGAGCTAGCGACTTCCCCGGACGGCGGCCAGGAGAGAGAGCTGAGTCTTGCCGGCATGCCTACGCTTGCCCGCGGCCGCATGCCGGAAGAATTCCCCTTGGGCGAACGGTTCGTATACCTGTTCGATCCCAAGTGGAGGGACGAAGAACCGGAGCTGGTAACCGGCACCATAGCGGACGCCAGCGCCACGGACCGGCCTTTCCGCATGGGCCTTCCGTTAGGCTCTATGTACGACGTCCTGGGCCAGGAAGCCCGGTTATTGCGCGGCGAAGACTTCATCACGCTTGAAAGTCTCAAGCCCAGCGAACTGCCCGACCTGCCGCGTCAGATAATGCTGAATTCCCCCGAACTCAGGTCCAGGATACCGAGCGCGGGCTTCGTGACACTTGAGACGCCCGCCGCCAGCGTACCCAGGATCATAGGTATCGAGATGAACGACAACTCGCTGATACCGGAATCGGCCATGCCTCTGCTGCAACGGGACGCCGACTTCCGTACCGTCTGGTTGCTGGACGGGCCGGACGATCTGGAAAGACGGACCGCCCTGGAGCGCGCCATACATGATTGGTCGCCCGCGGAGGGAGCCGTTGCCGCTGGCGAAGCCGCGGACAGCGGGCCGCGTCGGGCACGCAGACACGCCCGCAACCTTTCCCACAAAGTCCTGAGGCACCCCGACACCTCCACGGACACCTTTTCGGCTGACCGTATCTAAGCTATGATTCCGCCGCCTAGGCAGCGGTCGCCGTCGTAGATGACGGCTGACTGACCGGCGGCTATGCCGCGCTGGGGTTCATCCAATATCAATTTATCGGCGCCAAGCTTGCATGGTACAAGCGGGCCGCGATAACGCAAGCGGGCATGGTATTTTTTGCCAGCGGCAGGCTTTTCATTTATCCAATGCGAGTCTTCAAGCTTGATTTCCTTGGACCACAGATCCTTGTCGCCAAGGTCGGTCGTGACATAGACGGTATTAGTCTTCATGTCCTTGCGCGCTACGTAGTAAGGCAGGCCGCCGCCTACATCCAATCCGTGGCGCTGACCTATGGTATAGAAGATCGCGCCGTCGTGTTCGCCGATCCTATCGCCGTGCCGGTCGATGATAGGTCC
>DASUOD010000066.1:0-3748 GCA_036276795.1 Saccharimonadales bacterium (SeqCode) | reverse complement strand
ATTCCCGAAGACGTCCGCCGGACATTGGCCGATACCATGTCTGACTTCCGTGCGGACATCGGCGAGGATATGGCTGCTCTGTTGGAGCACCGATCGCCGGAAGAACGCACCTGGCTGCAAGGTATCGCGTCGGCGGCTATCAGCTCCACTGATTACTGGGACGGCGTATTGACCGAGGACCTCCCGCCCAGCGAGGACGGCCGGGAAAAGGACCGCCGGGGCGACCGGAATTACGTGATGCCCCAGCAGGAGCAAATGTCCAGAAACGGCGAGGTATCGCCTGCACACTACCGGTTGAAAGTCCTACGCGAAGGGGGCATGAAATGTGTCAGGTGGTGGGGAGAGCGCAAAGGCAAGAATCTGAAATCGCTGCAGAGCGGCCGCGCGAAGACCTGGGCCGAGATGATGGAGCTTGCGGCCGCCCACTCGCCGCTTTCCCGGAACGAAGATCTTATGGAATGGGGCGCGTCCGTCGGCACCGGCCTGTCGCTGAACAGCTTTGCCGAAACCGTTTTCCAGTACATGGGCGGCGACGATGACGAAAACGTCACAGATCCGCGCAACAGCACTGCCAGACAGAAGTCGGCCGGCATCTTCGACAGGATGGCGGGGTTCGTCGACGAAAAGGCACCCGGATTCACGCCTAGCCACGCTACCAAGATAGGTAAGACCATGGTCGAGGGCTCCGCGGCCCTGCTCGTGGCTAATCCTGACCGTGCCGGCCTGGCTACTACCGCGTACACCATATTCAGTCTGCTTGACGGCTTCGACGGTTCCCTGGCCCGCAAGAAGGGCGTCGCCGGCGTAGAGGGCATGATAGAGGACGTCCAGGCCGACCTGGAACAGCAGATAGCGACCCTGGGCGCCCTGTCTATCGTAGCCATGCGACGCGGCAACCGGGTTGCGGCCGCGAATTATGCTACGGCTACCATGCTCATGCCCCTATCGGCTTATAGCCGGGCCCAGGCAGAGTCCCAGGGCTTCGTAGTGGCCGAAGGCGGCATGGGTACCCGCATAGGCCGCGGTATCCTGGCAGGCCTGGGCATGGCCACGAACAAGCGCCGCGACTGGTCGGACATAGTCAGCGCTACTCTGGCAACCGGCATCGCGAACACGGTGCTGGAGCGCCGGGACGTGATAGTCAATGGCGAAGATTCGAATTATTACGTCGGCATCAACCGCGACCCTGGGTTCATGGAAGAAGCCCGGATACGCAAGGACGCCATCCGGCCCTATGCCGAAGCCGGACTGGCCATCGGCTCGCTCCTGTTAGCCGCGAACCATTCGGACACCGTGCAAGATATGATACCCAAAGCCAAGCCCGCGGTCTAAGCCCTAGGCCTTGCCGCTTAGCAGGTCTTCCTCGAACTGAATTATGCCTTTGAGCGTGCGGTCGTAGCCGCTGACTTCGGGAAAGTCCAGGCGCGTGATGTGCGCCCACACGGCGCCTACCAGCTTTACGAACCGTTCCAGCTCCTTGTCGTCGAACTTCAGCTCCAGATTCGCCACCAACTTGCCCCGCTCATCCGGTTCGATGAACTCCAGCGCCCCGCTGGCCACGTTCACCTTGCGGTGGAAGCTGGCCGAACCTTCTACCAGCAGTTTGTAGAACAGTAGCTGTTGGCGGTACTTATGAAGCTTGATCTTCTCGTGCTCGTCCTTGCCTTTCCAGTCGGCCGCCGGCTTGCCGGTCTTGAAGTCGCGCACCTGCACCACCCCGGCGTCGGTAAAGTGCAGAAGGTCCACCTTGCCGCTAAGGTTCGCGCCGGCCACCACCACGCCTTCGTTGTTGAAGCCCCGCTCCACGATGTCCTTGGGCGAGAAGTCCTTGCCGCGCTCGCCCAGGTAGCGCTCCAGGGCTTCCTGGCCCCGCTTTTCCAGTTTCTTATGCTCGGCAGGCTGTAGGTGCGCGCGGCGCAGGATATCCGCGAAATAATCCTGCAGTTTGGCCGTAGCCGGGAGCTTTCCGCCTTTCTTAAGCTCCGTATAAGCCCATTGAAGGGTCCTGTGCACGGCGTCGCCGTAAGCGGCGGACGGCGACAGGGCTTCCGGAAAACGCAGGAGGTTGTGTACCAGGAAGTACCGTGGCCCGCCGTCACGCACGTCCAGGAAGTTATTAAGGTGCGTCACGCTCAGGCGGTAGTTCTTAAGTATTGGCTCGAGTAGCTCCGTCTTGCCGGCTATGACCTGGCGGAAACGGTAGGCCCAGTCGGTGGCCAGTATCTCTTCGGCGCCCTTCGGCGCGGGCTTGTCTATAGCCTTGGGCCGCAACGCGCCTTCCAGGAAGCTCAAAGGCGGCGATAATTTGTTTTCCAGCGTGTTCGCGTAGCCGGTTATATGCAGGGTGTGCTTGGCGCGGGTCATGGCCACGAACAACAGGCGCAGTTTGTCGTTGTCGCTGTCACCGGCAGGTTCGATGGGCAGGTTGCGCGGCAGGCTTACGCGGGCGCTTGCAGAACGCGCCGTCGGGCCCCACACCTCGTCCTGGGCGTTCATGACGAACACGGTGCCGAACTCCAGCCCTTTGGCCTTGTAGGCCGTCATCACCTGCACCGCGCTGGTGGTCTGGGTGTGCGGGTTGGTGTCGGCTATCTTCAGCCCGGCCTGCCTATGCAGAGCGGCGAACTCCACCAGGTCGCTGATGTAGAGCGTCTGCAGGGGCTTCCACTGGCGCAGCCTGTAGCGCAGGGTCGAGAGCTGCCCCAGCAGCGTCAGGTACGTATCGGTGTGCTTGTCGTAACGCTCCCGGCTGAAATAGTAAGCCTTGAACGGCGAGACGAACTTGCCGGCTTTGGCCTTGGGTAGCAGCAGATCATCGTATTCGCTGTCTATGCCGCCTTCGCCCGTGCCGATAAGCTGGTCAAGCACATATTCCATCGGCTCCAGCTTGCTCCGCCTGGCCAGCGCCACGAACCAGGCGGTTATTGCACGCAGCTTCTTGTCTTTATGCGCCGACAGTACGTCCAGCCAATGTTTGTGGCCGTCGTAACAGGCCAGGCTCACCTGCACCAGCGTCTCGGGCGGGATGCCCCAGAAGTCGTAGCCCAGCACCTCCCCGAACAGAGCGTCGGCCTCGCCCTGCCGGTTGTCGGCCAATGCGGAAACCAGCTGGGACATGCGCAGTAACTGCAGGACTATAGGTGCCTCCAGTATGTCTTCGCGCCGTTCATACGCCACGGGCACATGCCGGTTACCCAAGTAAGGCATCAGCCGCTCCAGGTACTTGTGCCGGGGCGCTATCACTGCGATTTCCTCGGGCTTGGCGCCCTTTTTTATTAAGCCGGCGATCTCTTCGGCTATCCAGTCGTACTGGGCCAGCTCGCTACTGAACGACTGATAATCCAAAGCTTTCTGTGAATATTCCTGTTTGGCAGCCAGCTTCTTATGCGAACCGGGTACCACGGCCTCCAATCGGTCTGTAATCTGGGTAGAAATCTTTTCGGCCAGCCCCAGCACATCGGGCGTGGAGCGGTAATTGTCGCGCAGGACTATGGGCTTAAGGTCGTATTGCCGCGTGAACGCCACCATGTTGGACGCCTCGGCCCCCTGGAAGGCGTAGATTGCCTGATCGTCGTCGCCCACGGCCATGATGTTGGGCTTGCCTTCGTGCACGGGGTTGTCGCCCAGAGCGTTCAGCATCCTAAGCTGAGCCTTGTTGGTGTCCTGGAACTCGTCCACCAGCACGTACTGGTAACGTTCCTGCAAGTTGAACCTTAGTTCGTCATTGTGCTCCATGGCCTGGAGGGCC
>DASUOD010000065.1:0-8345 GCA_036276795.1 Saccharimonadales bacterium (SeqCode) | reverse complement strand
ATAGCCTTCAAAGGCCTCATTAAGCGATAATGCGCCGAACAGCTTTACGTATTTAGGGACGTCCCTGGGCCTGACCCCGGCGTTCTTCAGGTGCTCGACGGCGGTCATGAATTCGGACCTTTCGTCCGGCGACAGTACGCGCAACTGCCTCAGCTTATCCGAGTACATGGCCTGGTCGGCTAAACGCAGGAAGTCGGATGCGTTCATGCCGGGTTCCAGTGAAGCCACGCCTATGGATACGCCGGAGCCTATCTCGGCGAGTTCATGATTCTCGGGCTTTTCCAGCTCTTCATCCACGCTGGCTCGCACACGGTTAGCTACTACGTTGGCGCCTTCTCTGCCGGTCATGGGCAGAAGTATGCCGAACTCATCGCCTCCGATGCGCGCTGTCTGGGGCGGGGGCAGTTCCAGTCCCCGTACCACACGGTCCAGCTGGGGAGGCTCAGAGGAGTGTGCTGTCACTACGTCTAAAGGCCGATCCGGATACCTGGGGTGGTTCTTTCTGCGCAGGTTGCCGGGCACGACACCGGTTATACGGTCGACTGCTTCGATAAGACGGTTTCCCGCCTGATGCCCCAACTCGTCGTTGATCGCTTTGGTGGCATCTATGTCCACCAGTAAGACTGACAGATCGGTATGATCCATCCTGGCCCTATCCACGTAAGAGTCGACAAGGTCGTGCCAGATGGCCGGATGCACGACTTCGGCATCTGACATCTGATCGCCAGGCGCTACGGAGCCTGTATTTTCCGGTTTGGCGGGATTAGTATCAGGGGAGCCCATATTTGATATTATAGCACAAAATTCTCTGTAAAGCAATAACAGTATTGTCCATTCCGCGTTTTTAGTTAATAATTATGTCCAGTGATGAAACCAAAACAGCTTGATCAAAAGGGCTTCCTGCCGTTATTGATAATGGTTCTGCTGCTGGTCCTGGCGGCAGTCTATTTCGTCTTCACCCGCGTGCTTAACGCCGAAGGAAGTATAGGCTTATGACGCCCGAAGCCATCTTGGCCGCCATAGTGCTGGCGCCGGTAGTACTGCTGATGGTTTTCCGGGTGAACGCGGCGCTGGTCTTCCTAAGCCTCTGCCTGGGGGATGTGCTGGTGCGCTTCACGGCCAACGACGCCAGCTCCTTCCTGACCACTTTCTCCGGCTCGCACACGGTCACCTCCGTGACTACCAGCAACAGCAATGTCAAGATCGCATTGTTGTTGCTGCCGGTGCTGCTGACAACCGTTTTCATGATACGGACGGTGCATGGCAGCACACGCCTGCTGTTGAACGCCTTACCGGCAGCCGGGGTGGGCCTACTGGGAGCATTGTTGGTGGTGCCTCTGTTGCCGCCAGGGACGGCGCACAACATCATCGGCTCTGAACTCTGGGGGCAGGCCCAGAAGGCGCAGGTACTCATAGTCGGCACCAGCGCTCTGGCGTGTCTGTTCGTCCTATGGCTCCAGCGCCCGAAGACCGGCGCTAAGCATCACCGCCGCAAACCGTGGTGATAATTGACTTTTTACCCGTATAACGGATAATTGTAAGGAGTTAAATGCCTGCCCGCGGGCACATGCGGGCCCATAGCTCAGCTGGTTAGAGCACCTGCCTTTTAAGCAGGGTGTCGTGGGTTCGAGTCCCACTGGGCCCTCCACTTCTTAAGCGCTATGGACTGGCGCTTATTTATTTTGTACAGTTATGGTTGATGTTAAGGCATAACCAGAATGGCTTCGCGCACGTTTTCCTTCTGATCTTCATACTTATGGTGGTAGCGGCGGTAGGTTTTGGCGCCTGGCGGGTGTGGGACTCCCAGGACAGCGAAGGCCAGAGTACGGATACGGTCCGGGATGCCGCGGAGTTCAAGCGCGAAGGGGTGGTGTTCCCGGACACCAAGATAAACAACATAGAGGTGATAAAGCTTCCGGACGGAAAATACCGTATGTTCTATCATGATACGGCCGGCGGCGTGAAAAGCGCCATATCTTCGGATGGCCGTCATTTCACGCTCGAGCCTGGCATACGCATAGAACGCGGGGTGATGTCGGCGACAGTACGGCTGCCTGATGACACATGGCGCATGTACTACGTGGATGGCAGGGACCTTAAGAGCGCGACCAGCCAGGACGCATATGAATTCACTAGTGAACCGGGTGTACGCTTGAGCCCGGGCGCCGAGGGCGAGCTTGATCATTTCGGCGTAGTACACCCCCGAATACTGGAACTACCAGACGGCAGCTACAAACTATATTACGATGGCCATTTCAGGGACAGCATGGGTCCGGATTGGCGCATCATGAGCGCCAGCAGCAAGGACGGATTAACGTGGGTCAAGGACAAAGGCAGCCGTATACCGGTAGACTCCGACCCGAACGATGACGGCGATACCAGCGATGACAGGGAGGTCGACACCGCCAAGCGCTTCAAATTTGAAATCGCTTCGCACGGCAATGTCATATATGAAGATGGCAAATATGTCATGTACTTCGGCGCCCAAGGCGAGCCGCTTAGCCGGAGCGGTATCTGGCGCGCGACTTCCGACGACGGCATAAACTTCGGGGTTGAAAAGGCTCCGGTGCTGGCCCGCGACCCGAAATACGGCGATAAGCTCGACACCGATCTGGCAGGTGGTCCCAGAGGCATGCCCGAAGACGCTTTCCTGTTGGATCTGGGCGGCGGCAAACAACGCCTGTTCTTCTGGACATCAGACAAAGGCCTACAAAGCGCCATAAGGGCCGAATAACTTAAAACTATCTTAAAACCTGGGAGCTTAAGCGGCGCAGGTTGGTAGAATGCGTCCACCATGAGGCGGTCGTTAGGGCACCGGTTCCGGCGCACCACCTTGCTCCTGATGCTTTGCACGGGGCTGGTGGGCGGCGTAGGCCTGGCTCATACGGGCCGGATATTGCCGGCGGCCCTGGTGTGGTGCGCCGGCCTTATCGTGCTGTTTTCGTGGCGGGCGCACGGTATAGGCGCCGTGGGCGCCTGCCTGCTGCTGGGCCTGGGCCTGGGCTGGTGGCGGGGGTCGCTGCACTTCCAGCAATTGTCAATCTACGACACATTCAGATATCAAAAGGTCACGCTGACGGCGCGTGCCATGGAAGACGCATACTATGGAAAGACCGGACAGCTCACTTTCAACGCCAATGACATAAGGCTGGATGACGGCACGCGCCTGCCGGGACGCATAAAGCTGAGCGGTTTCGGAGCCAACGCCGTGTTCCAGGGCGACGAGGTCGTTGCCGCCGGCAAACTGTACTCCGGCTATGGCATCTACCAGGGCAGTATCAGCTTCGCCGAAATCGAAGTGACGGCTCACCACCCCACGCTTATCGGCACCATACGGCGGAAATTCACGGCCGGAATGCAGACAGCTATGCCGGAGCCGCTGGCACCGTTCGCCATGGGCCTGCTGGTCGGTCAGCGCGCCAATCTGCCGGAAGAGGTGAAAGAAGATCTTCTAAGAGTAGGGCTGACGCATATCATAGCCGTTTCCGGTTATAACCTTACGATTATCCTGCACGCCAGCCGCAATCTGCTCGGCAAGCGGTCCAAGCGCATATCCACCTTGCTATCGCTGGGGTTGATAGGCATGTTCCTGCTATTGGCCGGCGCCAGCGCTTCCATAGTCCGCGCGGCCATCGTAAGCGTGCTGAGCGTGGCCGCCGGCTACTATGGCCGCGGGTTCAAGCCATTGAACCTTATCATGCTTGCCGCAGCCATCACGGCCTTGGCGAATCCAGTGTATGTGTGGAGCGACCTAAGCTGGTACCTGAGCTTCCTGGCGTTCTTCGGCGTGATGGTGGTTTCGCCTCTGCTCCAAGCCAGATGGCCTGCCCGCTGGCAGAAATCTATAGCAGGCACGGTGGTCCTTGAAAGCCTTTGCGCCGGAATCATGACCGAGCCGTTCATACTTCATATATTCAACCAGATGTCACTTATAAGCCTGCCGGCCAACGTGTTGGTAGTGGCGCTGATACCGCTGGCCATGCTGCTCAGCACCGTCGCGGGCCTGGCGGGCATGCTGGCAGGAGCTTACTCCGGATGGCTGGCGTGGCCGGCCAAGGCACTGATGAATTATATGTTGGACGTAGCTCATCTGCTGTCCGGTGTGCCGCACACTTTCATAGAACATCGCAGCCTGCCACTGGGCGGCATGTTAGGACTTTACGCTGTCGTAGCAGGGCTGGCGTGGATGTTCGGCCATAAGACAAGACAGCTCAAAAATGCTACAATAACAGATAAGAATGAGTGGTCATAGCAAATGGTCGACGATTAAACGCCAAAAGGCGGCCAAGGATGCCGCCCGCGGAGCAGCGTTCACCAAACTGGGAAACGCCATCGCCGTGGCGGCCCGCAAAGGCACGGATCCGGACACCAACTTCTCGCTCCGGCTGGCCATAGACAAGGCCAAAGCCGCCAATATGCCGACCGCCAACATACAGCGCTCGATCGACCGCGTGAAAGATAAGGATGCCGCCCAAATGCAGGAAATGCTCTACGAGGGCTATGGTCCCGGGGGCACGGCCATCATGGTGGAATGCGCCACCGACAATATCAATCGCACCTATCCCGAGGTCAGGCTGGCGTTTTCCAAACATGGCGGCAACATCGCCGAAAAGGGTGCCGTGGCCTTCCAGTTCGATCACAAGGGCATGATACGGGTCGATGGCACCGGTGACGACATCCTCATGCAGGCCCTGGAGGCCGGGGCCGAGGACGTACAGGAGGAAGACGGCGGATCGGTGATCTACACCGGCCCCAGGGACCTGGCCAGGGTCCGCGACGTCTTGAACGAGGCCGGTCTGAAAGTCGAGGAAGCCGAGCTTACATACGCACCGAACAATACCGTGGAAATAACCGATGCCGCGACCGCGGCCAAGGTAATGCGCTTGATGGACTCGTTGGACGATATTGACGAAGTCACCAACACCCACGTGAATTTCGACATACCGGAAGAAATCGCCAAGTCGTTATGAGGATATTAGGCATAGACCCAGGCACCGGGATACTCGGTTTCGGTGTGATCGATGCGGAGAAAGGCGAGGCCCGCCTGGTGGACGGCGGGGTCATACGCACGCCTGCCAAGGAGGACGATGCCGTACGCCTGCAGACCATCTTCGAAGAAATCAGCGGTGTGATCGCCCAGTCGAAGCCAAAGGCCATGGCTGTTGAAAAACTCTATTTCGCCCAGAACGTCACGACCGCCATGACCGTGGCGCAGGCCCGCGGCGTGGTCCTGTTGGCAGGCAGACAGGCCGGCCTGGATATCCATGAATATACCCCCTTGCAGATCAAACAGGCGCTTACCAGTTACGGCCGGGCGGAGAAACGACAGGTCCAGGAAATGGTCAGGATCGTCCTGGGGCTGAAGGAAACGCCCAAGCCGGACGATTGCGCCGACGCCCTGGCCACGGCTATCACCCACGCGTACACCGCCAATTATTAAACGTGTGAATAAGTCATATGCGGGGTTTTACGCTAACGTTTTTGTATGTTACAGTCATAGGGTCATCATAAATATAAAAAGAGGACAAAAATATGGACCCACAGAACAACCCAGCACCCCAAGATCCAGGCGCTCCGGTACCTCCGCCTGCGGCACCGGAACCTCCGGCTCCGGTCCCAGGCCCTGAGCCCCCCGCAGCCCCCGGACCCGACCAGCCGGCACCTCCGGTCGGTCCCGAACCCCCGGCAGGTCCGCCCGAAGGCGACCCGCCGGTAGCTGGCTAGGCTCTACGGTCCACACTTACACTCCGCCCCGCTTAGCGTTAGCAATACGGGTATGAGATAATATATCTGATGATTGCGATACTGTCGGGGATAGTAAGCGAAAAGCTTGCCGATGTGGTAGTGCTTGACGTCCACGGCGTAGGCTATGGCCTGTACGTGGCGGCGGAGGACTATGGCCGCCTGAAAGCAGGCGACAAGGCCAAGCTGTACGTGCACGAGCACATACGCGAACAGGCGCACGATCTGTTTGGCTTCCTTCAACCCGATGTCAAAGCTCTTTTCGAACAACTCCTGAACGTTAACGGGGTGGGTCCCAGAATGGCTCTTAACGTATTAAGCGTGGGTTCTGCCAAGCAGGTGCGCCAGGCCATAGCCGGCGGCGACGTGCGCTACATCCAGCAGGCCAGCGGCGTGGGCAAACGCGTGGCCGAACGTGTGGTAGTGGAGCTGAAAGATAAGGTCGGCCTGCCCGGCATAGACCTGGGGGAAGCTGGCCTGACGAAGGGGGAGCAGGATCTTATGAAAGACGAAGCCGTAGCAGCGCTGGTGGCCTTGGGCTTCGAATCCGGTGACGCGGGACGCCTTCTGGCGAAAGTGGACGACAAGCTTCCTGCGGAAGAAAGGGTCAAAGCGGCCCTTAAGGAAAGCTCCGGATGATAGACAGGATAGTGAATCCCGGGAATGAGGGCGAGGAACCCCAGGAAATCGAGCTGGAAACAACCCTGCGCCCCAAGGACTTCGAGCATTACATCGGCCAGGAGAAGCTCAAACAGAACATACGCCTGTCCATAAAGGCCGCCAAGAAACGCGGCGAGCCCTTGGACCATATACTTCTGCACGGCCCGCCCGGTCTGGGCAAGACCACCTTGGCGAACGTCATCGCCAAAGAGATGGGGGCCCAGATACGCGTCACTTCGGGCCCGGCCGTGGAGCGCCCCGGAGACCTGGCCAGCCTGCTGACCAACCTGCAGGACGGAGACATCCTGTTCATAGACGAGATTCACCGCCTGAACCGCACGGTTGAAGAGGTCCTCTACTCGGCCATGGAGGACCACAAGCTCGACATAATGATGGGCAAGGGGCCGTCGGCGCGTTCGCTCAGACTGGACCTTCCCAAGTTCACCATAATCGGCGCTACCACGCGTACCGGGTCGTTGGCGGCGCCGCTCCGTGACCGTTTCGGCATCATCCACCGGCTGAATTTCTATACGCCGGAAGAGGTAAAGAAGATAATCGAACAATCTGCCAGGATCCTGAAGGTCGGCATCCAGTCGGAAGCGGCCACGGAACTCGGCAAACGCTCCCGCCTTACCCCGCGTATCGCCAACCGTCTGCTCAAACGAGTCCGCGATTATGCCGACGTTAACGGCGACGGCATCATAGACGTGCCGCTCAGCCACAAAGCCTTCGAGCTGTTGGACATCGACGAACTGGGCCTGGACGCCGCCGATCGCGCACTGCTGACGGCCATCGTAGAGAATTACGACGGTGGCCCCGTAGGTGTAGAGACGCTGGCGGCCCTTACCGCCGAAGAGAGAGGCACCATAGAGGATTTCTACGAACCTTATCTTCTGCAGATAGGTCTGCTGGAACGCACGCCCCGAGGCCGCAAGGCCACCGGTAAGACCTACAAGCATCTGGGCAGAAAGCCGGGCCCGGGCCGCTCAGGCGACAAACAATCATCCTTGCTCTAGTTGCTGAACGGGTTGCTGCGCGCTTCGTTGAAGAGAGCCTGGACGTTCACGCTGTTATCACGAAGTGATTCCAGCTGTCTTACTACGGATTCGTCGATATGCGGCACGCCGGCGGCCTTTACCTGGCCGGTCACGGAGTCGGCGGACGGCTGGATGTCGTGCAGGCTGCTTATGCGCATGAACACGAATCCATATAACAGGGCTACGAACACAACGAATCCCACCAGGCTGAAACGGCGGGCCTTCTCCACGTCGCGGTTAGCCGTAGCCAGCAATGATTTAAGATCGGGTTTTTTGGCGGTCATGGCTTTATGTACTCGCTTAATGTCAGCTCGAACGTTACCAGGCTGCTGTCACGGACGTCCGGCGAGAGGATTATGCTCTCCACCTGTGCCGTGCGGCGGTTATGCTCCAGGCCGCTTAAGAAAGAGATGAATCGGTCGTAACGCACCGGATTGTTGGCGTCGCCCCTGATCGTTATAGGTAATTGGTAGACCCCGGGGATATTCTTTACCGCCGTCAGTTGGGACAATTTGTCGGCACTGCTGTTTACGGGGGCGGCGGGCGTGGCGGCCTGGGCGCCGGCAGAGGCGGACGAAGTGCCGCCCGGCTGATTGCCCAAGCTGGAAGCCGGGAAGGTCACCGAGGCCAGGGTCACGCCGTTGGCGGCGGCGATATTGACTATCTCGCGCACCGCTTCGGCCTGGCTCTTATCCTGCGGTACCACGGCCTTGGCTATCTCGTTCAGCGCGCTGTACTTCTTGATGTCCTTTTCAGCCTGGTCGATGCTTAGCCGTTCCTGATCCAGAGCCTTGCTCTTGGCTTTCTGGGCCCTGAGCTTGTCAGCCTGTCCTACCAACAGCTTATTGGCGCCGTAAGCTCCGCCCAGCATAGCCACGAACAGCAGTGCCAGGGCGGCCAGGAGTG
>DASUOD010000064.1:0-3978 GCA_036276795.1 Saccharimonadales bacterium (SeqCode) | reverse complement strand
AGGGATGGCGCCGGTATTGAAAGGTCGCCTTGGTTTCCTGAGTATGCGGCCAGGCTATGAAATACGCGCGGTAGTTGTACAGACAGCTCAAAGCGACCGCGAAGACTATCAGCCCCAGGCCCAGGGCCCTGGCCAAAGGGTTGTTCGGGAAAGTCTTTAGCCATTGGCTGAGGAGATACGCCAGTCCGGTGGCGACGGCCACATAGAGCAAAGGTACCAGCAGGCTCAGGCTCACCGGACCGCCCAAACCTACCAGTATGAAGCCCAGCGCGGCCATTCCGGCCACATAGCGGCTCCGCCTGGATTTACGGTGGGTCGCATAGAAGTAGATGCCCAGCACGCACAGCACCAGCGCGAAGACGCTTAAGAGCGGTAGGCGGCCCAGCCATAATTGAGGGTCTTCCGGCCCTCTTACGAACAGTTGTACCGGCACCGAAGCGAAATCCTTGGCCAGCGCTACGGCGTTCCCGAAGTGTGCCGGCGACCCCAGCCAAGTCAGCAGGCTGCCCTGTCTGGCCAGGTCTACGGCCAGTAGCGGCAACCAGGCGATGCTCAGCAGCACGAACAGCACGCGCCGCCACCATGCTTCGGCGTGATGCCATCCGGCGGCCACGTACTTCCTTTGCAGCCATATATCCATGAGTACGAACCACACCAGACCCGGTATGTACAACAGAAGCCCCCACACCACTACCGTTCCGAACCACACCGCCGTATGACGGTAGTACTTCCTGAGCAGAAAATGACTGAACAGCAAGGTTGGCAGGGCCCATAGGTACAGTACGTCGAAGCTGGCCAGACGGCTCACATGCAACGTCCAGGCTCCGAACGCGAACATGGCGCCAGCCAACGCCGCTATACGTGCGCCGTACCAAAGCCGTACGAGTCCGGCGAAGCTTAGCATGGCCAGACCGCCGAAGACGGCGTTAGGCAGGCGGCCCAGGGTCTGTCCGTGATCCGGAAAGGAGAAGAATGTCGCCGCGCGCACGAGCTTCAGCGGCAGGTATAAAGGGTCCGCGTAGATGGCGTGCAGCCCCACCGGCGCCGCGACCGCGGAAAGTTCGTCCCGGCTCATGCCGCCGGTAAGATCGCCCAACTTATACAGTAGCAACCAGGACAGCACGGCGGCAGCTGCCAAAACCCAGCCGATCAGGCGTCGGTTGCGGGTGATGACGCCCGGCAAGCTTGGCATCTTCATATGCAGACCATTATACCTGACCGTCCATCCGCCGATGGTTAATCAGGGAAAGGCTCCTGGTCCTTATGACGGGTATCGACTGATCGGAAGCGCTGTTTCTCGTTCTCGAAGAACAGCTCGATGTTACCGACCGGACCGTTACGGTGTTTCTTCACCAGTATGTCGGTCAGTTTCTTGCGGTCGGTCTCCGGGTTGTAGTATTCCTCGCGGTAGATGAAGGCCACCACGTCCGCGTCCTGCTCTATGGAGCCCGACTCACGCAGATCGGCCAGCTGGGGTATCTGAGGGCTGCGGCTTTCCACCGAACGGCTGAGCTGGCTGAGCGCCAGCACTGGCACGTTCAATTCGCGCGCCACGCCCTTGAGCCCGCGCGATATCTCCGATATCTCCTGGACACGGTTGGAATAATCGCCGCCGAACCTGCTGCCCCCGCTCATGAGCTGGAGGTAGTCGACTATTATCATGCCCAGCGGATGGCGGTGGGCCTCGCGGCGCGCCTTGGTGCGCAGATCGCTCACGGTGATGGCAGGCGTATCGTCGATGAATATCTGAGCTTCGCTAAGCGTACCCATAGCGTGCCCGATTTTCTCGAAGTCGCTATCCGTAAGATTGCCCGTGCGCAGGGCCCAGGCGTCCACGCCCGACTCTATCGAAAGCAGCCGGTCCACCAATTGTTCCTTGCTCATCTCCAGACTGAAGATCAGGACGGGTTCGCTCGCCTTCACCGCCACGTTGTGCGCTATGTTCAATGCCAGCGCCGTCTTACCCATGGACGGCCGCGAGGCCAGGATCACAAGGTCGGAACGCTGGAAACCAGCCAGCATCGAGTCCATGTCCTTGAACCCCGACGGTATGCCGCGGATCTTCGCCTTATCCTTATGAAGATCGTCCAGGCGATCGAAGCTATCCGCCAGGACCTTCTCCAGGCTGACGATGTCCTGTTTGACGTGCTTCTGGCTGACGTCGAACAGCTTGACCTCGGCCTCTTCTATCAAAGCGTGCAGATGCTTGCTTTCGTCATAACCCAGATCGACAATCTCCTTCGAAGCGGCTATCAGGCGGCGGCGCATGGCTTTCTGGGCCACTATGTCGGCATACTGCTCCACGTGCGCCGCCGTGGGCACGAAATTGGTAAGCTCCGTAAGATACCCCGCCCCTCCGATCTGGTCCAGGTGACTGTTGTTCTTCAGCTTGTCCGAAAGGGTCAGCACGTCTATGGCGTCATGGTTTTCGTACAGCTGAAGGATGGCCTCGTATATTCGCTGGTGGCGCTTATCATAAAAGTCCGCCGGAGCCACGGTGTCGGCCACCTTGACTATGGCATCGCTATCTATAAGCAAAGCGCCAAGAAGACTGGCTTCGGCCTCGGCATTCTGCGGTGTCGATCCGGTGGCGGCTGACGGCTCCATTATCTTACTCCCTCTGGCTATCGTATACGTACTATGATTCTAACAGTTCGGCGGCGCCAAAAATATTGCTTATGGCATCCAGTTCCGGTCCGGACTGCGATCTGTCTTCTTCGAGCGCTTCCGGGGGTTTGATGGATTTATCCAGCGCGCACTCGACTTGCACCTTCTTCCCGGTAAGTCCGTGTACCACATCGGCCAGTTTGCTCCGGTTGCTCGCTTCCCTTAAGCGCTTTTCGTGAAAGGGGAAAGCGAAGGTCAGCTTAAGCGTGCCCCCGTCCGGAAACGAAGGTTGCGCCATCCGCACGACGCCGTAGAGCGTATTATGGTGCTGCTTGAGCGTCTGCAGCACCTTGGGCCAGACGGCTTCATCGAAGGGCGCGGAACCGGTAGGCTTCGGTTTGGTTTCCCTGGACCGTTCGGCCTGGCTGTCGGAAGAGGCGTGGCCACCCCCGTGCCCGGAAGGCTTAGCTTGCGCGGACTTAGGCGGTTCAGGCGGTTCGGACGGAGACGGCTCTGGCGCGGCGGAAGCCGGCATGGCGTCCAGAAGGACTATCTCCAGGAAGCGTTCCGGATCGTGCGATACGGGTACTTCTATCAATCTCTGCAGAAGACTTAGCGCGGCGGCCTGCGGTATGACGGTATCGCCCTCGATAAGCTGTTCACGCAGACGCTTGCCGATCTGTGCTGCTATGCCCGCCGGCTGATAGCCCCCGGTCAGCAGCCCGTCCAGACCTGCCACCAAGGCGTTGGCGTCCTTTTGGCCGCCCAAGGCTGAAAGCAGATCGTCGATGGCCTCGGCCGGCGGTATGCCCAACATGCGCCTGACATCTTCCGCGCCGATCCGTTCCTGGTGGCCGCCCAGCTGATCGAGCAAGCTTATGCTGTCGCGGAAACTGCCCTCGCCGTGTGCCGCCAATAATTCCAGCGCGTCCGGTGAAATCTTTATCTTTTCCTGTCCGGCTATGTCGCCCAGGTGTGACGCCACCTTGGCGCTGCTGACCGGCTTGAACGAGAAGCGCTGGGTGCGGCTGACTATGGTGTCCGGCAATTTGTGGGCTTCGGTGGTTGCCAGTATGAAGACGGCGTGCCCGGGCGGCTCCTCAAGGGTTTTGAGCAAGGCGTTGAAAGCCTCCTTGGTGAGCATGTGGACCTCGTCGATTATGTAGACCTTGTGCTTGGCGCTGACCGGAGCTATGTAGACCTTGTCGCGCAGTTCGCGGATCTCGTCTATCCGGCGGTTGCTGGCGGCGTCGATCTCTATGATGTCGATGTGCGCGCTGTCGTCCTCGTATGGCAGTTTGTTAATCTCGTGCGCCAGGATACGGGCTATGGATGTCTTACCTACGCCACGCGGCCCGGTGAACAGATAGG
>DASUOD010000063.1:0-5540 GCA_036276795.1 Saccharimonadales bacterium (SeqCode) | reverse complement strand
TCTTCACCTCGATGGCGGCATCGTCGGTTCCCATGATTAAGGACATATTACCAACTCGGCTTATTTTTCCAAATTAAATATCCCGGCTTGGCAAGGGCGTTATAATAGGCGTATGTTCGAAAGATACGAAGTCCAAGGCATACACACCGCGATAGACGACAGGCTCAGGGCGCACATAGACAGGAAGCTCGGCGGTCTGGACCGCTACATAGCGCGCCAGAACCGCGACGCCGCCCACCTGGAAGTCCATCTCAAAGAAACGGGCAAGAAGGGCAACGCCCAGTCCCGCTGCGAGGTCACATTGCACCTGCCGCATCAGAACATCATCATCAAGGAGAGCGCCGTGAATCTGTACGCGGCGGTCGACATCGTGGAGGCCAAGCTCAAACAGCAATTGCAGAAGTACAAGGAACTCCACGGCAGCGGCAAACAGCGCCGACACATGTTCAACCGTTTCCGCCGCCGCGGCCGATAAATGGTGGTCGCATTCAGGGCGGAAAACGTCTATAATCTACGTATTGAACGGCAGTATTGCCTAAATAGTCCGAGGAGGGGAGTGAGCGCGCCTTAATGAATATTGTCTTTAAGAAGATTCTGGGGGATCCGCAGGCCAGGACGGTCAAGCGCCTGCGGAAGCGCGTCAAAGCCGTGGACGGGCTTGCGGACAAGTACAAGAAGATGACCGACAAGCAGCTGCGCGGGCAGACCGACGTGCTGAAGAAACGGCTCAAGAAGGAAACGGTAGACTCTATATTGCCGGACGCTTTCGCCGTGGTGCGCGAGGCCGCTACCCGGACGCTGGGGCAGAGGCACTTCGACGTACAGCTTATCGGCGGCATGGTACTGCACGAAGGCAACGTGGCCGAGATGAAGACCGGCGAAGGCAAGACGCTGGTAGCCACTTTGTCGGTGTACCTGAACGCGCTTACCGAAAAGGGCGTCCATGTGGTCACGGTGAACGATTACCTGGCCCAGCGCGACGCCGGCTGGATGAGCCAGGTCTACGGTTTCCTGGGCATGTCCGTGGGCGTGATAGTCGGCGACCACAGCTACGTAGTCGATCCCAAGTACGAAAATACGGATCACGAGGACGAACGGTTCCGCCACCTTAAGCCCTGTACCCGGCGGGAAGCCTATGCCGCCGACATCACATACGGTACGAACAATGAGTTCGGCTTTGATTACCTGCGCGACAACATGGTCCGCGAAGAAGACCAGCTGCGCCAGCGCGACCTGCACTATGCCATAGTCGACGAGGTCGACTCCATACTCGTGGATGAGGCCCGTACGCCGCTTATCATATCCGCGCCGTCGGCTACCAGCGGCACGGCCTATGCCCAGTTCGCCAAGGTGGTGCGCCAGCTGGTGAAAGAGAAACATTTCGAAACCGACGAGAAGCGCAAGACGGTCATACTCAACGATGCCGGGGTAGAGAAGGTCCAGAAGATACTCGGCCTCGACAACCTATACGGCTCCGAGAACATCCGCACCATCTACCACCTTCAGCAGGCTCTGCGCGCCCACGCGCTGTTCACGCGCGACAAGGATTACGTGGTCACCCAGGACGGTGAAGTGGTCATAGTCGACGAATTCACTGGCCGTCTGCTGGCTGGCCGGCGCTATAACGAGGGCCTGCACCAGGCCATCGAGGCCAAAGAGGGCGTGGAAGTCCAACAGGAGTCCATGACACTGGCCACCATCTCGTTCCAGAATTACTTCCGCCTTTACGACAAGCTGGCCGGCATGACCGGTACGGCCCTCACCGAGGCCGAGGAATTCCATCAGATCTATAAGCTGGACGTGGTCGATGTGCCGTCGAACAAACCGCTGGCCCGCATAGACCGTCCGGACCGCATATACGCTACCGAGAAAGCCAAGTTCAAGGCCATAGCCCGCGAGGTCCAGGCGCTGCACACCAAGGGCCAGCCGGTGCTGATCGGCACCGTATCCATCGAAAAGAACGAAGCCCTGGGCCATCTGCTGGACAAGGCCGGCGTGCCGCACCAGGTACTGAACGCCAAGAACAACGAACGTGAGGCCAGGATCGTGGCCCAGGCGGGCGAGAAGGGCGCCGTGACGCTGGCCACCAACATCGCCGGCCGCGGTACCGACATAGTGCTGGGCGAAGGCGTCAAGGAGCTTGGCGGTCTGTTCGTCCTGGGCAGTGAACGGCACGAATCGCGGCGTATAGACAACCAGCTGCGCGGCCGTTCCGGCCGCCAGGGCGACCCGGGCGTCACGCAGTTCTTCGTGAGCACCGAAGACGACCTGATGCGCATCTTCGGCGGCGACAAGATCCGCAATGTGATGGCGCGGCTCAACGTGGACGACGAGACACCCATAGAGAACCGCATAATCAGCCGTTCGCTGGAAGGGGCCCAGAAGAAGGTGGAAGGCTTCCACTTCGACCAGCGTAAGAGCGTGGTGCAGTACGACGACGTCATGAACCGTCACCGCAAGGCCATCTACGCCATGCGCCGCGAAATACTCAAGTCACAGACCATCTCCAAGCGCATACGCATACTCATAGACGATGAGATACACGCCCTGGCCACGTCGTCCATGGTCACCTCCGACCAGTTCGAAGACATGGTGCGCGAGGTCTTCCCGTTCGACGAAGCCGCGCTGGACCGGCTGTTCGATTCCGACGCCACCAAGTTCGAGGAAGTGTTGAAGACGGAGGCCCACGAACTATACGATGCCCGCGAGACGGCCTTCACCCCGGAGGTCCTGCACAAGATAGAGCGCGACGTCTACCTGCAGGTGCTGGACAACCTTTGGATGCAACATTTAGAAAACATGGATCACCTGCGCGAAGGCATCCATTGGATGAGCGTCGGCCAGCAGGACCCGCTGGTGGAATACCGCCGCCGGGGCCAGCTGCTGTTCGAGGATATGCAGAACACCTTGCGCCACGACGTGATCCGCACGCTGTTCCACGCCGAACCCGTGAGCGAGGAGCAGCTGGCCCGCGCTACCGAGACCGATCTGACGCTTGCGGCCCGCGGCTCGGTGGACAACGCCTCCCAGATAGTCGAGAACGAGAACGAGTTCGGAGCATCCGACTTCGAGAACAAGCGCGAGGCCAACACGGTCCGGAAGAAACAGGTCGCCCAGCGTAAGAAAGCCAGGAAGTCCGAAAGAAAGCGTAAGAAGGCCGCCCAGCGCAGGAAGAAATAGCTTTGAAACATACCGTATCCGAAGTTGTACTGAAGAACGGCGCCAAAGGGCTGTTCCTGCACATACCCGATGCTTCGGTGATGACGTTCGATTTTAACTTCCGGGCCGGCGAATATCTGGTGGATGAAAAGAAGTGGGAGGTGCCGCACCTGATGGAACACGTGCTGTTGGGCGCCAACGAACTCATACCAAAGGCGCGGGATTTCCAGGCGGAACTGGAGAAGAACGGCGCCTATTCGAACGCTACCACAGGAGTTTACGACATCACTTACGAAGCGGAATGCGCCGACATGGAATGGGACCGCGTACTGGGGCTGATGCTCATCGCCATCACCAAGCCGCTGTTCCTGGACGAGGAATTCGCCGCCGAGTTCGGCAATGTCCAGGAAGAGATGGCCGCCCGCTCCAACAACCATTTCCGCCGCCTGAGCCTGGAGCTCAGGGAGGCGTTAGGGCTCATGGCCAAGACCGACGCCGAACGCCTGGAACTGATGGGTAATGTCACGGTCAGCGACGTGCGCGAGCACTATAAGCGCACGCATCTGGCGCCCAACCTGCGTTTCATAATAGCCGGTAGCCTGAACACTGCCCGGCGCCGTTCCATCGTGAAGTTGCTGGAGTCAGTCGATCTGCCGGGCAAGGGCAGGCGGTTCGACCTGCCCGAAGAGATGCCCAGACACCTGGAACGCCCGGTGTACGTACCGAACGACACAGTGGAAAATCTTTACTTCTATATAGATACCTTCGCCAAGCGCCGCCTGAGCGAACCCGAGGCTGATGCCCTCAGACTGGCCAACACCATGCTGACGGAAACGCTTTATTCCAAGATATTGGGCACGGCGCGCGAAAGAGGACTGGTTTATGGCATGAACTCCGGCCTGAGCAACACGCGCAGCTCCACCAACTGGTGGTTCGGAGCCCAGGTATCGGATAAGAACGCACGCCCCTTGCTCAAGATAACGGTGGACGAACTGCGCAAGATGCTGGCAGGCGATATGACCGCCAAGGAGCTTGAGTCTACCAAACAGTATGCGCTGGGGCGCTTCCAGCGCAGCGCGCAGACGGTGGGCGGCACCGCGGCCGGCTATGCCGGCCGCTACTTCTTCGATGGCGAGATAGACGACCATTACCGTATCCCGGAACGCATACGCTCCGTCACCAAGCGTCGCATGGTGGATGTGGCCCGCGTGATGTTCGCCGACGACATCTGGGCCTTCGGAGCGCTGGGCAATTGCGGCGAGACGTTCGCCGAAACGCTCCGCGAAGATCTTTCCAACCTCTGGGGCGCCTGAGCCCGCCCGGCCAGGCGCCTGCCGCACCGCCGCAGGTTAGCAGGTTGGCAGGGGGCGCAGCGCGCACGAGTGATCGCACACTTTCTCCCAGGGTCCCCAGCGTGATGTCAAGATGTAGCACTGTTTTCAACAGAGGTGACCCCTTATCATATCCTCAACAGATTGCAAAAACACCGTAATCTGCGACCCGTAGAGGATATGACACCACCCCTACAGGGGTCATACCATGTCAACATATTGTCATAGGGTTCGGGGCCACTAAGGGGAAGTGTAAGGCGCATAGTTTATACTGGAATCCATAATGGAAGTGAAGCCGCGGGCCCAGAAATTGCAGACAGAGATAGCCGCCGCCATGGAGCGGCTGGACATAGACGCCCTGGCCAAGGAGCACGGAGAACTCGTATCCAAGAGCCAGGAACCGGCTTTCTGGAACGATTCCGCGGCTGCGCAGAAGACCATGCAGAAGATAGCCAAGCTGGAAGCCCGCACGAAGCCCTGGCAGGAGCTGGCCGCTGACGTGGATGAGGTGGTGGAGCTTGCCAGCAGCGGCGACGCCAGCTTGGAAGCCGAGCTCGGCAAGCAGCTGGACGGCGCCGGCAAGAAATTCGACGGGCTTAAAGAGGAGCTCAAGTTCAACGGTCCTTACGACGATCACGACGCCATAGTCAGCATCCATGCCGGCGCCGGCGGCACGGACGCCCAGGACTGGACACAAATGTTGCTCAGAATGTATACCCGGTATTTCGAAAATAACGGATGGAAGACCAAGGTTGTAGACGAATCTCCCGGCGAGGAAGCCGGTCTTAAGAGCGTCACGCTGGAGGTGGAAGGATCGTTCGCGTACGGCAAGCTCAAAGGGGAACATGGCGTCCACAGACTGGTCAGACTAAGCCCGTTCAACGCCGATAATCTGCGCCAGACCAGCTTCGCCAAAGTAGAGGTCGTGCCGATGATAGATAAGCCCGATGAGCTCGAGGTCGACGAATAGGATCTGAAAATTGACGTCTACCGCAGCGGCGGCCATGGCGGCCAATCCGTCAACACCACCGATTCGGCCGTTCGTATCAC
>DASUOD010000062.1:0-2632 GCA_036276795.1 Saccharimonadales bacterium (SeqCode) | reverse complement strand
GGATAGCCTCTGTTACTTCAAAAACTTCATAGAGACCCATACGGCCCCGGAAGCCTCCCGGTGTTTCCGGAGTATCCGTGCCCTGGCTTAAAGTATAAGCGGTTTGGTTCCTCAAGGGCAAGCTTTTATAGCCCAGGTCGGCGGCAAAGGACGTCACCTGCTCCTGTTTCTCGGGCAGGAGACCGCCCAGCGTCTGCTGTATGGCCCTGGTCTCGGCTTCTGATGATTGGTAGTCCTTCCTGCCGTCCTGGGCTATACGGCGCACCAGCCTCTGGCCTATCACCGTATGCACCGTGCTGGCTATAAGGAATGGCTCTATGCCCATGTCCAACAGACGTGGGAGAATGCCGGCCGCGCTGTTGGTGTGAAGGGTGCTGAACACCAGGTGGCCGGTCAGCGCGGCCTGGACGGCCAGCTGGGCCGTTTCTTTGTCGCGGATCTCTCCGACCATGACCACGTCCGGATCCTGGCGCAGGACGCTGCGCAGACCGCTGGCGAAAGTCAGACCGACCGCCGGATTGATCTGTATCTGGTTTATGCCGTCTATCTTGTACTCTACCGGGTCTTCCAGCGTGATGATGTTGATGGCCTCTTTCTTTACCTCTTGGATCATGGCGTACATGGACGTCGATTTTCCTGATCCGGTAGGGCCGGAGGTCAGTATCATGCCGTTAGGACGCTCCAACCCCTTGCGGACCAGCCGAAGGGCGCGGCCGGCATAACCCATGTCCTCCAGCTTAAGCGACGTGCCGGTCTTGTCCAGCAGACGGATGACCACCTGTTCGCCCCATACGGTCGGCGATATGGCTATACGCAGGTCGATCTGCTTCTTGTTGTCGTCGACGGCGACCGTGAAACCGCCGTCCTGCGGTATGCGGTGTTCGTCTATCTTCAGATTCGAGAGTATCTTGATGCGTGAGATCAGGGCCGGCTCGGAATTCTTGGGCAGGCGCATTATCTCGCGCAGTACGCCGTCGATACGGCAGCGCACCTTCACCTCTTTTTCCAGGGGCTCCACGTGCACGTCGCTGGCCCGGTTGCGGGCAGCGAACTCCAGGATGGCGCTCAAGGCCTTGGAAATCGGCGAATCCTGGACGATGGTCTTTATGTTCTTATCACCCCTGCCGGTAGCGGCGGCGTCCTTGGGTGAAGCCCCTTTGCCTTCTCCCTCCAGGATTTCTGCTGCGGCGGATTCCTGTACCAGCGCGTCCTTGATCTGCGTGTCCAACCGCGCCTCGTACTGCTTGAGCACCAGGCGTATACCGGCCTCCGAAGCCACATACACCTTCAGCGGGCGGCCGATGCGCTTGCTCAGATAGTCGACGGCCTGGACGTTATCCGCGTCCAGCATGGCTACTACCAGCCTGTGCTGCATCTCTCCCAGCGGCACCGCCATGTAGCGTTCGGCTACGTCCTGCGGCAGAAGCTGGAGTACCTTGGGGTCGACACGGACGCCGGTCAGGTTCACGTACGGCACCTTAGTGACCGCGGCGCTGGCCTTCGTGAGCTGTTCATCGGTTATGAGCTCGTGTTTGAGCAGATAACCGAACAGCGGTTCGCCCTTTTCCTTGGCCATCTTGCGGGCATCGGCCAGCTTGGCGGAGTCTATCATGCCGCTCGAGAGCAGCACCTGTTCGACCTGTTCGACGGCGTCGGCGGACAGTACGCTCATTACGCCTCCCTACTGCTGTTTACTGCTGAACGGATCCGGGTTGCCGCCCTGGCCTATGTTGATCTGCTGGGTGGGGTCGAAGGCCTTGTCGTTGAAGTAATCGGGGTCCGGCTCGGGGAAATCGGCGGTGATGGGCTGTACGACCTCTACTTCCTGCTGGCGGTTTTCGGGCGAAGCGAAGATCGACTTGGAGATGAACAACGATACGACCGCGCTGAAGAAGACTATGACGATTATCAAGGCGATGTCTTTCTGTTTCATTTGATCACCTTCTTGGTTATGCTCACGTTCTTGGCGGGCTGGTAGTAGGTATGGGCGTTGACGGTCATGGTCATGTCGTTGGCAGCCCCGCTAAGCTCCATGCTGTCCACCAGTATGGGCCTTATGGACAACTGGAGTTTGGTAAGCAGCTTGCCTACGGAACCGTAGCTCGCGTTGCTGACCGTGAACGAGAAAGGTATCTCGACCGCCTGCGGCGTGGGGCTGGAAGTGTTGCCCTGCTGGTTGATCTGGTCGTCGGTGCCGGTGATGCTGGAAACCTTCAGGCCGTTGTCGGCCAGTATCTTCTCGATGCTGGACGTCAGCGCCGGAAAATCGTAAGTAGGCGGCAGGGCGTCCAGGATGATCTTGGAGTTGGGCCCGTCGTTATCCTTCTTGCCGTCCTTCTTGCCGCCTATTATGTTGGTCTTCTCGCTGTCGAACGAATCGTAGGTATCGGCCAGCTTGGCGTAGGCCTCTATGTTTTCCTGCAGCTGTTCATGGGCCTGCTCCTTGGCCTCGGTGACGCGGGCCTGATACCGGGTCTGGCTGAATACCGCCTTGGCGGCCACCAGACTGAACACGGTGACGAACGCGGCCACGCCGACTATAATCACCATCTGGGCGTTGGCCTTGCTTATGGCCAGGCGTTTGGTGGATATCTGCGGATTGCTGCTCATTGCTGGCCTCCCCCGTTATCCG
>DASUOD010000061.1:0-4904 GCA_036276795.1 Saccharimonadales bacterium (SeqCode) | reverse complement strand
TGTCAAGAGTGCTAACTTACACGGATGTCCAGAGATGGTCAGGCTCCACCGGCTCGGTCCGTAACCAGTTGGAATAAAACTGAAGCATGCGCGCCATCTGCACCTTGCGTCCTTCTAATTCAATTGCGCTGACGCCACCTTCCAGATCCGGAACGGCAACTTCGTATTGGGTTTCTACGCTGAAAGTATTGACTCCCTGCTCGGCCGCTAGCGCGGCAAGGGCGTCGCTTATTCCCGGCACATGCCACATGCCATACAGGCCGACTGCCTTCAGGGTTTCTTCAGCGTCAAGTTTTGGGTCTTCCCGGCGTAATTTAGGTATGGCTTCGCAGATGGCACGGATAATTGCCGTATCACGCTCGGCGAAAACTACCAGATCCTGTTCGGCGACAGGCCGGCCGTTGACGGCGTTGCCGGTCACTGCAGATACCGCGGACATATGCACAAAAGGACTTGCCCAGCGGCCGGCCGCTATGTCCTCTGCCGACATATCTGCCATCATGATTCTTACCCCGGATTTATACAAAGCTTCGGTCATGCAGAGGTTCCATCTCGCATTTTTGCTTGGAAAAGGTGAGCCTTCTTCTATGTCGGCAAGTTCTATGGCCTGGCTCTCTTCGAGGGCGTTCGAATAGCCGCGGCTTACGCGCTGTAGGCGTTTTTGTCCTTTGTCGTCCCAACTATATGACTCCATCAGTGCGAGATAGTTCGTGGCGAATAAGTCGGCAGCGTAGTCGGCAGTACTACATGAACCGTCATGGATAGTTCCTACAAGTGTAAGATCGACGTTAGGCGGTACGGCAACACCATCCAGATCGAATCTCGTAGGAGGATCTTGTATAGGGGCATAGCCCTCCGGGGCTTCTGCAACTAATGGCATAGTTAAAACATTATAGCATAATGTTGGCGTTTTGCATAATCAGCGTCCCTGGGGTCAAATCCTGGTTAGACCATTACGGCTTCGGGAGCAGCTACGACCTCACCGACCCGCGGCCCTTCGTCGTGCGGGGTCGCCTCCATCGGGGCTTCAGCTGCCGCTTCAAAAAGGTCCGGCGTCCTATCGGAATCTAACAGGTGCACGAAGCCGGTCGCAAGTTCTCCTGGCACGCATGCTCCCACCACATCGATGCCCTGTGCTCCCGGAATGCTTATCTGGCCTGCGAAACGCAGGGCCTCTATCTTGTACATGCGGCCGTTCTGCCGTTCCACCTTCCTAAGTCTGGAGCTTTCCACGAACAGCGGGGCTGTCACGGCGGTCAGGCCGCTTGCCAATTTGTGAGTATCCAGGACGTAATCATCCGGGGTTGCGTCCACCACCACAAGCCTGGCCATGCCGTCGCCTTCCATTCCATCCCTGCCGGGGAAAGCACTCCTCTTTACGGCAAGCGTTCTGCCGTCAGGATGTTCGCTCTGGTCGCGGAACATGAACTCGTCAAGCGGATAATAACGTCTTTCGGGTCTTTTCATCGATGTTGCCTGATATCAGTCGGGCATAACAATACCATGATTCACAACAAATCCAAAAAATTTGGATCGCAGTGTAGGTTATTTCTTCTTGGAGTAGCCGCGGAGTTTGTCGAGGGTCTTTTCGGTCATCATGCGCGAGTGGATGTCGCGGCGGTTCTCCGGCTTGTCCAGCTCGGCCTGCATGTTCGCATCCGGGTATTGGCCCTTCAGCAGTTGGATACGGATCTCCAGCTCCTCGGGCGTGACGTTTATCTGTTCCTTATCGGCGATGGCGCCCAGGACCAGACCCGCCTTCACGCGCAGTTCGGCGCCCGGCCGTTGTTTCTCGCGGTGCTGTTCGTCTGTCAGCCCCTCGGCCTTCAGGTGCTCCGGCCAAGTCTGGCCGCGGTAAACTACGTTGCGCTTCTCTTCTTCTTCCATGCGGCCGATCTCTTCTTCGACCAGTGACATGGGAATCGAAACCGTGGTCTTGGCGGCGATCTTTTCTAACAGCTCGTTGTCGAACGCGCGGTGGGCCTCCTGCTGTTTCTCGGTCGTAAGCTGTTTCTTGATGTCGGCCTTAAGATCCGCTACCGTCTTGAACGGACCGACTGTGGCAGCGAACTTATCGTCCATCTGAGGCATGACCTGTTCGCTAACCTTCAGCACGGTCACCTCGAACACGACTTCTCGGCCCTGCAACTCTTTCACGCCGTAATCCTTAGGGAACGCCAGATTGAACTTCTTCTTTCCACCAGGCTTCACGCCGACGAGCTTCTCTTCGAAACCGGGGATGAAAGTCTTGCTGCCGAGCGCAAGCGGATACTCCTTGCCATCCGCGCCTTCGATAGGCTTCTTGGTCTTGGCGTCGGAGCCTTTGAAATCGATCACGACTTCGTCGCCTGCCTTGGCCGGCCGGTCCACCTGCTTCTTGGTAGCGGCGCGCTGGCGCAGACGATCGATGACGTCGTTTATATCTTTGGCAGTAACGACGGGTTGCTTGTGCTCTATCTTGATGAGTTTGTAGTTGGGCAGTTTGATGTCGCCCACGGCTTCGACCTCGGCGGTGAATTCCAGGGTGGTGAACGGGACGAACTTGGTTACTTCTATCTTGGGCTGGGCCACGGGGCGCAGGTTTTCGCGCCGGACGGCATCGACGTACAGCTGGTTTATGGCCTGCTCCAGGAATTCAGTCTGCAGCGCTGACGGATCAAGGTGTTTCTCGACCATGCCGGCCGGCGCCTTGCCCGGACGGAAGCCGGGTACCTTTATGTCGGCGCTTAAACGGGCCAGTACGGCCTGCTTCGTTTCGTCAAGTTCGGCCGGGGAGGCCTTGACGCTGATCTTAGTAGTCGTGGGCGAGGGTTGGGTCCTGGTTATCTGCATAGTGACCCATCATAACAGATACAGGGATCATTGGCCAGGGCTTAAGCGGCCAGCAGGAACGGCAGGATCAGCAGGATGGCCGCTACGAACCAGGCCGCCTCTACCACGGCACCTATGGGCCTGCTGAACCACTGTATGCCCAGCGCGAACCTGGAATACAGGTTGGGCCGCCATCGCTTACCCACGCGGGTCTTGACATAGCGCGGAATCCATAGGAAATCCGGAGATGTGGCTACGAACGCGCAGATGGCGGCCAGAAACCATTGGTCCGGCCGGACTGCCGCTAACACCGCTACGAGCAGGAAGCAGAACGAAGCGTCAGCTATAAGGTAATTGCGAAAACTGTTCGACCTGAGGCGTCTATCCGGCGGGGTATCGGGGGTCCAGTGCGGAATGGCGTCGCAGAGGAAGTGCGAGACCAGGGCGGCGGGCACGGCGACGGCCGGCTGGCCCACGGCCAGGCCGATGAACGCTCCCGTCAGCGCATGGTTGGTAGCGGTCATTCCTTGAATTTCTTGATGATCTCCGAAGGCGAGAGCTTCTGCTCCTTGCCCGTGTCCAGATCCTTAAGTGTAAGTTTACCGGATTTTAGCTCCTCTTCACCGACCACCAGGACATACCGGACGCCTTTCTTGTCGGCAGCCCTGATCTGATCCCCCACCTTGCGGCCGGACAGGTCCACGGCGACGTTGACGCCGCCACGCCTAAGACTGGCTATAGGCTTCCTGGCCTGGTCTACCACGTCGCCCACCACAGCGGCATATATATCCGTTTCCGGCGGCAGGTCCGGCATAAGGCTATGGAGCTCCAGGAAGTTCGTGAGGGTGACGTCGCCCCAGCCGAAACCCACGGTAGGCACCGGTTGCACGCCGAACAGACCTACCAGCCCATCGAAACGGCCGCCGCCGAGCATGGACCGGTTGTTGTCCGGATGCGTATCAAAAACTTCGAACACGACATCGGTGTAGTAATCGAAACCTCTCATAAGCGTTACATCGAACCGGGCGTTCTTAATCCCCGCATCACTTAACGTGTTAAGCATCTGGGCGAGTTCGGCCGCGGATGGGTGGTCCTTAAGTTCGCCAGGCAGTTCCTTGATCTTCCTGACGTCCAGAAGGGCAAGCAGTTTTTCCGTGATGCCTGCTTCGCGTGATTTGGGCTTGAGCACCTTGTCTACGGCCGATACGAATTTGGCCCGATCCATCTTATGCAGCTTATCGATCAACTTGGATACGCCGTGAGCCTCCTTACCATCCAATGACAGGTAGCCGGCCAGGGCATCGTCGACCAGCTTGCGGCTGTTCAGGCGTATCTCGTACATGTCGGGCTTGGCGCCGAACGACTTGAACAAGGCATCGACCAGCGATATCACCTCATATTCGGCCTCCATGCCTTCCACGCCGAAGAGATCCACGTTCAACTGCCAATGCTCACGCAGGCGGCCGCGCTGAGGCCGCTCGTACCGCCACAGGTTGGGTATGCTGTACCAGCGCAGCGGGTACGACAGCTCCTGGCGCTTGGCTGCCACCATGCGGCTGACCGTCGGCGTCATCTCGGGCCTGATCACTACTTCGCGGCCGCTACGGTCCTGGAACAGGTAGGTCTGTTCCTTGACGATCTCTTCGCCGGTCTTGGCCAGATATATCTCCAGCGGCTCCAAGATGGGGGCGTCGTACTCCTCGTAGCCGAAGCTCTCGCAGACCTCCCGCCATTTGGCGAATATATATTTCTGCAACCGCTTGTCGGGCGGGTAGAAATCCCTCGCGCCTTTGTATGGTTGTTTAGAGAGCGCCATCTTGGCTTTCATTATAGCCCAGGTCGTGGCTTCGTGCTTAATTCCACGAAGTTCCTAAGCAAGCGCAGTCCGGCTATGCCCGACTTTTCGGGGTGGAACTGCACGCCGTAGGTACTGCCCCTCTGTATCATGCTCGCTATACGGTATTCCGGGTCGGCCGTATGTGGCAGGCGCGTCCGTCCGATCACCGTGCGGCTATCGTCAGGATACGCCGCATATTGGTGGACATGGTAGAAATATCCCCTCTGGCGCTCCGACTCCACCGCCCGCCAGCCCA
>DASUOD010000060.1:0-2066 GCA_036276795.1 Saccharimonadales bacterium (SeqCode) | reverse complement strand
TGGACAGCGCACTATGTTGGATTCGACCATCTTGGGCGTGACTTTCTCGAAGTCCACGTCGGCCCGGATGTCGCCGACCTGCTCCACGTAGCTGATGAACTCTATGCCGAGCTTTTCTTTAAGGTATTTCTTGGCGATGGCTCCGGCGGCTACGCGGCCCAGCGTCTCGCGGGCGGAGGCCCGGCCAGAGCCTTTCCAGTCGCGCAGGCCGTACTTCTTGGTGAAAGTATAATCGGCGTGCCCGGGGCGGTACAGGTCCTTGAGCTCCAGGTAATCCTCGGAGCGGACGTCCTGGTTATAGGCGATCATCATGATCGGCGTGCCGGTGGTCAGGCCGTCGGTGACCCCGGACAAGATGTGGATGCGGTCCTGTTCCTTGCGGGTGGTGGTGACGCGGCTCTGGCCGGGTTTGCGGCGGTCCAGCTCCTTTTGGACGTCCTCTTCGGTGATTTTAAGGCCTGGAGGACAGCCGTCGATCACCACGCCGACGCCGCCGCCGTGCGACTCGCCGAAGGTGGTTATGCGGAACAGTTGTCCGAACGTACTGCCAGCCATTACTTGCTTAGCTCCTTATATATCGTTTCCAGCTGGGTTTTCGTCAGCTGTCCCGGCGCCGATGCTTCCTGGCTTTCGAGCGGTGCGAAAGCCATCTCGCTGCCCCACAGAGGGCCGAACACCCGGGTAACCGTGCCGTGTTCGCCCATGCCTGATATGACGGCGCGCACGCCCTCGGACTTAAGCTTTAATAAGATCTGCAGAAGCCTGACGGCGTCGCCCTCCGCCCGGCACAGCGTCGACAGCTTGTAAACTGCCGGCCGGTATGTCTTCATTGTATCAAGAATCGCCTCTAGTTGTAAGGTGTCGGGCGTTTCCTGGTAATTATGGTACGAAGCTATGAGCTGAAGGTCCTTGGCCGCCTCCAGGTCGGCCTGCTGGGTCTTTACGTCCAGATCTACCAGCACCGGGGTTCCGGCAAGCGCTTCCAGCAGTTCCCGGCGCTTAGGCTCCGGCATCTTAGGCGGTTCCAGGTTCTGCCGGCGGAAGGTGACCACCAGGCGCTCCCCGAGCAGGTCCGCGAGCTCCTTGACGAAGGCTGTGTCCGGGTCGTCCACGTAATCCAGCCATACCTCGAAATAACGGTAACCGTCCAGGTTGCCGCGTACGGTGTCCAGGACCTTGGTTCGGTCCGATTCCAGTATGGGTAGGCAGTAGTTCGGTTTCATCAGATTCCTAAGGCTTCTTCCAGCGCGCGCCTCATCACGTCTTCCGGCGCATCATAACCAGTATACAGTCTGAACTGTTCCACTGCCTGGGCGAGCAACATCTCCGTGCCGTGTATCACGCGTGCGCCCCTGGCGGCGGCCTCCTTGAGCAGACGTGTCTCGTAAGGCACGTATATGCTGTCGAACACTATCTGTCCGCCTGATATGTATTCTTCGGGCAGAGGAGTGGCGCCATCGTTAGGGCTCATGCCGGCAGAGGTGGCATTGACGATTATGTCGGCCTGTTTGACCGCCGCGACTTCGTCCAGGCCGGCGCTGTCCGCTCCGAATTCTTCCGCCAGAGCGCGGGCCTTCTCCACGGTGCGGTTATAAACCGTGACCTTCGCGCCCTTTTCTACCAGGCCGTAGGCTATGGATCGCGCCGCGCCGCCCGCCCCCAGCAGTGCGACCCTTTTGCCCTTGAGTGGCGTGATTTTTTCCAGCGATCGCATGATTCCCAGCCAGTCGGTGTTGTAGCCCTTCAGCCGCCCCTTGTCATTCACCACCGTATTGACGGCGCCTATACGGGCGGCCACGGGATCGATGTCGTCCATGTGCCCCATGATCGCGACCTTGTGCGGCGCGGTACAGCTGACGCCGCGTATGTCTTTATCGCGCACCTCGTTCATAAAATCGGCCAGCTGGTCCGGTTTGACCTGCCGGGCTTCGTAACGGAAGCGGCCGCCCAGCCCCAGGGCCTTATAAGCGGCGTTATGTATGGCAGGGCTGAGCGAGTGCGCCACGGGGTCGCCGATTATCATGCATAGTTTGGCGTCTGCGCTCATGACTACGATAGCTCCAGCT
>DASUOD010000059.1:0-10618 GCA_036276795.1 Saccharimonadales bacterium (SeqCode) | reverse complement strand
CGACGCGGAAGTCGTCGGAAACGGCCACGCCTTCGGCTTCCAATACCTGCTTATGGCCACGGCGGCCGCCGGGATAGCCGCGAGCCAGGCCGCCCTGTTTATTAACTACGCGTTGCCATGGAAGCGACGGATCGCCGAAGTGGGCGATGCCGCCCACGATGCGCGCGGCTCGCGGGCGGCCGCACAAGGCCGCCAGCTGGCCGTAGGTCATCACCCGGCCGCGCGGAATCCGAGCCACCAGGGCCTCCACCTGCTCCCGGAAGCCCGCTTCAACCTCTGTCATACGCCCGCGGACCGCCCGTTCACACCGATGTCTTGGTCACGCGGGCCTTGGCCTCGTGCGCCACTGTCTTCAGAAACTCGTCCACCCCTAGCGACCGGCCGTCGCCCTGCACCGCCATATCCTGGCGTATCCGGGGCGTGACTTCGCCGCTATCGATCTCTTTCTCGCCGATCACCACGGTGTAGGGCACCTTGGCCAGTTCGGCGGCCCGTATCTTCTTGCCTACCGATTCGTTGGAATTGTCCACGGCCGCGCGCAGGCCCAGCTTCTTGGCCTTGGCCAGGACGCCGGCGGCGAAGTCCACCGTGGCCGCCTCTTGGTTGACGGTTATCAGGCGTACCTGTTCCGGCGCCAGCCAGATGGGGAACCGGCCGGCCGTATGTTCGATCAAAAGCATGATGAACCGCTCGAACGACCCCAGGATGGCGCGGTGTATCATCACCGGCGGGACTTCTTTGTCATCCTTATCGGTGTAGGTAAGGCCGAAACGCTTGGGCATGGCGAAGTCCAGCTGGATGGTGGCCAGCTGGGTCTCGCGCCCCAGGGCATCCTTGAACATGAAGTCGATCTTCGGGCCGTACAGGGCGGCCTCGCCTTCCATGCGCTTAGCGCCCAGCTTATACTCCGTGGCCACGTCGGCGAGCATCTTTTCGGCCTGGTCCCAATCCTTGGGATCGCCGATGTATGCATCGGGGGTGGCGGGGTCCCGCACGGATAGCGACACCCAGTGGTCGCCCCACAGGTCCAGCCGTTTGTAGAAGTCGCGGATTATCTCGACCAGCACGGAGGCTTCCTGCTCGATCTGATCCACCCGGCAGAAAGTGTGTCCATCGTCCACCGTGAAGCCCCGGGTGCGCTGCAGGCCGCCGATCTGGCCCGGTTTCTCATCCCTGTACTGCATGGTCTGTTCCACGTAGCGGATGGGCAGTTCGCGGTAACTCCGTGGCCGCGCGGCATAGATCTGCGTGTGATGCGGGCAATTCACCGGTTTGAGGACGAATTCCTGGTCATAATGGCTCTTTACCCTGAACAGCTCGTCCTCGAACTTCTCGGCATGCCCCGAGGTCTTATACAGCTCCAGTTTGGCCAGATGCGGTATGGATACCGTCTGCATATCGTGATCGCGGCCCAGCTCCTTCAGGGCGTTCTTCAGCTCCTCTATTATCACGGCCCCCTTGGGCGTATACAGCGGCAGCCCCGGGCCTACCAGGTCCGAGAACGTGAACAGGTCCAATTCCTGCCCCAGCCGGCGGTGATCGCGCTTCTTGGCCTCTTCCAGCATCTTCAGATGCCTGTCCAGATCCTCTTCGGTGGCGAAGGCCACGCCGTAGAGCCTCTGCATCTGGGGCCGTTTCTCGTCGCCGCGCCAGTATGCCCCGGCAACGCGCATAAGCTTGAAAGCGCCCACCTTCCCCGTGGAAGCCACATGCGGACCGCGGCACAGATCGGTGAACTCCCCGTTACGGTAGAAAGACACCTTGTCCACCTTGGACTCTCCTTCCGCGATGGTACCCAGCTCCCCTGGGTCCAGATCACCGGCCGCGGTGGTGCCCGCGCGCTTAAGATCGTTCAACAGCTCCGTCTTATAAGGCTGGGCGGCCTTCTCGGACCATTCTATGGCCTCGTCTATGGGCATTTCGGACCGCTCGAAGGGCTGGTCCGCCTTTATCACCTTGCGCATAGCCGCCTCTATCTTGCCGAAGTCCTCTTCGGAGATGGTGGCTTCGCCCAGGTCTATGTCGTAGTAGAAGCCGTCGCCGACCGCCGGTCCCACACCGAACCTGGCCTTCGGCCATATCTGTTGCACGGCAGTGGCCATGATATGCGCCAGCGAGTGACGCATGGCCTCCAAATCACCGGATTTTCCCTTATGGTCGCTCATGTTCGTCTTCAAGTATATCAATAAAAACAAAGAGGGTTGAATGACCTCGCATATCATTCAACCCTCCTGCGACAAGCTTTGTCGGGACAAAACGGTCTCGGCAAAACTTCACCTGTGAGCAGGTACTATAGCAGGGCTAGCACTATAAGGCTAGCCTATTTATGCTGTAATTCTCACATGTACACATGGGGATAACTATTTTTAGCTTATATCATGTATGGCGTAAGGGGCGGATCGCGGGTGCTTCTTGAGGCCTTCTTGCGCCGGGCACGGCTTTCCTGTAATGTTATCCCTGTTAAAGGGCGATTAGCTCATTTGGCTAGAGCGCCGCATTGACGTTGCGGAGGTGATAGGTTCGAATCCTATATCGCCCACCATTGACAGGCCCGTTTAACGCGTATACCCCTGCCCTACCTCTGTTATAACTATATTGTTCACGCCGCCTGGGACTTGACCGGCACGCTTCCTTTCTATATACTTGTCCGAATTAAACAAAGGGACAGTGTATTCGTAAGCCTAGCGCTTTGGACGCATTCCAGCTTTTTTACGAGGAATTGGTTTCCCCGAACCCCAGCACCAACCGCATCCGCCGGATCCGCGCTACCTCTGTAAGCAAGTAGCGGTCCGGGGCATGAGCCTTCCCGGGAACTTAAAGCGTCCCGGGTTTTCATTCGGCTTGTGCTTTTAATAGCGGCATGTCAATATGTTGACATGGTTTGCGTATACTGCGGCGGGCGGGCCGAGGTGATAAACTCCCGTCCGAACCGGAAGGACAACCGGGTATGGCGGCGCAGGCACTGCGTAGCCTGCGGCGCGGTGTTCAGTACCCGCGAGACCGTGGAATACGACCTGAGCTGGCGCGTGCGCAAGCGGGGGCGTTTACGGCCCTTTTCGCGCGATAAGCTGTTCATGAGCCTGTATGACAGCTGTAAGCACCGCGAAACGGCCCTGAGTGACGCTGAGGGGCTCACAGACACCGTGATAATCAAGCTCCGCGCGTTCACCGGGAACGGCGTGGCGGACAGCCGGGATATCGTGCAGGTAGCGCTGGTGGCGCTGAACCGGTTCGACAAGGCGGCCGGCGTGCACTACGGGGCTCATCACAAGAGTTAGCGGCAGGGCTAGCGGCGCGACAGGCGGCGGCGCAGGCGCTTGATGGGGCCAGGCCGGCCGGCGGCGGACACGGTGGCGTGTTCGGTCACGTCGAACTTGCTTAGGTAGCGCTTGGTCATCAGGCGGGTCTGGGAGTTGAAGGCGGCCAGACAGCCGTAGGCCACGCTGGTGACGGGCAGGAAGATCCATTGGGTGAGCATGAACAGATGGCGATGGCGCTTGTAGCGCTCCGGGCGCGGCGGCAGGGTTATCAGACAGACGTAGATGGTGGCCATCAGGCCCAATATGCCGATGCGCTGCACGCGGCTGACGATGAGCGGCAGCTGGTTGGCCGCCAGGTTCTGCGGGTGTATCAGGGGCGGTATGAAGGCCGCGAAGTAAATCAGCAAGGGGCCGGTGGCCCAGGTGACGTGGCCCTCCAGCAGGCGGAAGAACTTGGCGACCACGTCGAACCGGGGCGCCTTGTTCTTGTGGAAGAAGCCCTTGCTGGCCACGTAGGCGACATCCGAGGCGCCGTAGGTCCAGCGGCGCAGCTGGATGAACTGGGCCTTCATGGTGCGCCAATAGCCCTCGGCCAGGACGGCGTCCTGGTAGATCGGTATGCTGAGCGGATATACCCTGTAATCGCCGTCGAAGTGGAAATACGAACGCCAGAAGTGGTGGCCGTCCTCCACGATGGTACGCACGCTCCAGAAATCCATGTCGATCAGGGCGCGCATGGACTGGGCGTGGGCCGAGAAGTTGCGGCTCAGGTGCGGACGCTGGGTGGTGACGATATAGAACAGGTTGTTACCGGTGGCTATGACGCGCATCAGCGTGGGCGCGTCCCAGATGTTGTTGGTGAACATGGGCAGAGGCTGGTAAGAGGCCTTGAGCGGATCGGGCGCCACGCAGTACACATAGTTGAGCATGGCGAAATAACAGGGGTCGGGCCGGTTGTCGGCGTCCAAGGTGGTGACTATCACCTTCGCCGGGTCCAGCTTCTCTTTCTCCAGATACTTCTGCAGGGCGCGGCCGGCGTGCGTGATGTTGGCGCCCTTCCCCACTATCTCGCCGGGCACGCCGGCCGGGTGCCTCACGGCCATGGCATGTTTGAACTTATCGCCGTAGAGCCCCACCAGCTCCTTCACGCGGGCTTCGGCCTTCTTGCCGGCCCGGCCCTCGTAGGCCATGACCAATATGATTTTCTTGGGATCGAAATCCGAGCCCAACACCGCCTGGATGGTGGGTTCCAGCACCGCCCTGCTCTCGTCCACGGTGGCGACGATGACGGCGTGCACGAGTTCGTGCGGCTTGAAGGCTTCCCCCGCCTTTACCTTCTCGTTGTGGCGCTTCAGGTTGCCGGAGTGCCATTTGGGCCGATCGATCTTCCTGCCGGTCACCTTCCCCGCCTCGACGTCGGCCGCCAGGCCGTTCCAATCAAGCTTGATGTGCTTCTTCATGGTGCGGTAGCCGGCCAGGGCCCGCGTGGTATAGGCGATGGAGCGCACGAAGAAGACCAACAGGTAACCCAGGATGAAGAACACGGCCGCCGTCACGCTTATAAGGCTTAGGATGAGCGGCAGGAGCAGGAGCGTCCAGCTGAGCGCGCCGGGCAGGATTTCGAAGAAGCGGTAGTGCCCGCGCCGATCCTTCTCGTAAGGTATCTCCAGCTCGGTCATCTTAGCGCAGTATGAGTAAGGCGTTGCTGATTATGATAGCCAGTAACAGGAGCAATATTCCCAGGCTAAGGATGGTTATGGCCAGCTGGCGATGTATGGCGTAAGCCCGCATGCTGAGTACCGTGTTCACGGCCAATACCAGAAGAGCGAAGGCTATGAAAGCTATCAGGTCAGTCACGCCCCCCGTCCTGAAAGCGTCTATCCCTAAGCTGGCGCGGTACTGCACGATGTAGCTGGTGCCGTGGGTGGTGCTCAGACGGAGCAGTATGAAGATGCTGCCCGCCACCGCCAGGAAGGCGTTGACGCTGAGCAGCAGCAGCACGAAATGATCATGAAAATACTTTTTTGTAGCGGCCATTATCAAACCTATTGTATCACTGGTGCGGAATGCGGGAATCGAACCCGCGTCTCCTGCTTGGGAAGCAGATGTACTGCCATTATACTAATCCCGCTTATGGAGCCACCTCGGGGACTCGAACCCCGGACCTCCGCTTTACGAAAGCGGCGCTCTAGCCAGCTGAGCTAAGGTGGCAGGCGGCGCTAGTGGCAGAATCAGAGGTTATTATAGCATCGGCACCGCAGGCAGGAGCATGCTGCTCTGCGAACCCGCCCCCGCAAGCGACCATTCAATGGATATGCAATGAATATTCACCCTTTGCCTGCACACGATAACCTGACGCTCCTTGCGCCTCAGGCCGCAAGTCGGGCGGCATTGCGGCCGGCGGCCAGCTCGCTCATCTTCCAGACCTTGTCGGCCGGCTGGCCGGCGCGCACGCGGCCGGCCACGCGCAGAAGGCGCGTGACATTGGCGGTGGTGGTGAATTCGCGGGCTATGAGCTCTTCGGCCACGCGTGAGGTGCTGGCCGCCATGCGCGCATAGGCCTCGGGGTCCGTCAGCAAATCAGCCATGAAGCGCGCGCCGCGCGGCACATCGTAATCCTGTTTGGAGTAGTCGAGTATCATGCCCGATTCCCCGTCCACTACCTGGGTCTTCATGCCGCCGCGGTCGGATATGACCACCGGCTTGCCATGCCTTTCGGCGTCGCCGATGCGGTTCTCCAACCCCTCGGCGTAGGAGGTCTGCATGACTATGGTGCTCCGCCACATCAGGGCGTTCATGGCGTCGTAATTGTGCTTAAGGCGCATCACCGTTATGCCGTCGGCCTCGTCAGGATAGTGTTCGCGGCGCAATCTTAGCATCTCTTCGAACATCATCGGACCGTCCGGATCGTCCTTTGAGCCGTTGCCGACTATGACGACCTCTGGCAACTCCTCCTCGGGCACTCCCTGCTCCCGGAGCATGCGCCGGGTCTGGACGCCCATCTCCATCGCCACGTCCATGCCTTTGGACGGATCGAAACGGGCTATCAGGGTCAGGCGTCTGGCGTCGGGGTCCATGTTGAGCACTGGCTGGATGTCTTCGTAACGGCCGGCGGCCTCCAGTCCGGCGTTCTTCCTGGCTATCTCGCCGTTGATGAACTGCATGCCCTCCACCACCTCTTCCTCGCTCAGGTGGCGGTTCAGGTTGTCGAACGGGTCCACCGTGGCGGGAGCGAAATAGGTCTTGTCTTCCATGCCGGGATGCGTGAAGGCTTTCACGGGATGCGCCACCACCGCGTCCACCTCGCGCACGCCGCATTCGTCCAGCAAGTAAGAAGCGACCTCGCCCTGGGGCGAGGTCGGATCGGACATCAGTTCCTGGTTCGTATCTATATGGTTGCGCCATATGAACCGGGCATCCGGGTTGGCGCGCTTCAAGCGCTCTATGAGCGGCGCCGGCTGGGGATCGTCTATGACGAAGACATCGGTATCGCGTATGTGCTCCTGGGCTTCCAGCACCGGTCCGTTCTCAGTGTCCGCCCAGTGCCAATGCAAGGCCTTGCCCTCTTCGGTGATCCGCTCGTCCTCGCCCGCGACCCGCTGGGAGATGTTATGCATAAACTTGGTGAACTTGAAGGGTTTGCCCATGGACTCGTCCTTTATGGGCTCCATGACGAACCAGCGGGCATCCACCCCTAATTGACGCATCAGGTGCACGGCCGGGGGCCTTAGCATAGCCACGCCGCCGCCCTCCATGGTTGGGTTGATGAACGTCCATCTGGTACCTTGCAGCCTGGCAGCCTCTTCCCTGAGCACGGTCCAGTCGTCGGGATGGGTGATCCTTTCGTATTCTTCCAGGCCGTGGTCGCTCGTTACGGTTACTTCATAAGTTTCGGAGTCGCGGACCAGACTATAGACCTCGTGCGTACGGTCTGCCAGCTGGGCCACGACCTCGTCAGCCGCTACGCCCTCCTCCGCGGCCTCGGCGCCTAAGTACGCCAGGCCTCCGGCATGGGCATGGGCCTCGTCCGTCATGGGCGGGCGCTCGTGCGCGATCTCCAGCTCGGTGGTGACGTCAAACCCCGCGTCGTCTCGTTCGGCGCCTGGAGGATGACCGTCTGGTTCTTTTAGCAACATTTTTATGTTCCTCGGCTGCAATTTAATTATTCGCCCCTCGGAAACATATGTCAAGGAAGAAAATGTGGCATTAGTGCCGCTTATATTGTATAATTATGTATTATGGCTGTCAATCCCGGAGAACATTTAGGCCTGGACCCGGAAGAAGTCAGGAAGATGCACGATGAAGCCGTCGCTTTCCTGCGGGAGCAGTTGGCGGTCGGCGCCGGCGACCTCGTGGTGGGCTGTCTAGAAGATGGGGTCCCTGAAGCGTTTGTGGACTGTCCTTATGACGGCGAGGAGGGCGCGGAAGACGTGGAACCGGTCCATGTCACAGGCATCGAACCTGATGGATCGCCGTTTGAACCGACGTACGAGCAGCCGGCACCCGTACCTGACCCCGATTCAGCCTCACGGCCGGTAAGGCCGTCCACACCACGTCCCCAGCCGCGTTCACGAGGCGGCAGGCCGCTCAAAACACGTAACTGGCGCGACCGCGCCGCAAGAGACTCTGGCTCGCACCGCAAGCCTTTCCCTTACGGCTCCAAGGAAGATTAGTTTTCGTGGGGCGGTTTGGCCGCGACGACGAAGTTATAAGCGCCCACTATGACATCACCTTCTTCATAAGCGGGGATGTGTTCGCGCCCCACGACCGCAAGTCCGGAAGACGTAAGACTGCCTTCGATCTCGTCAGGAGTCCAGTAGTGCCTCTCCATTACCTGGCCTATGTCCGGCGACTCGTGGACTTCGCTTCTGGTATCCGAAGTCCTTGGTATATATGTGCCGGCGAACACGCCGTCGCGCCTCAATATACGCGTCATGCTACCCATTACATCGGGCAGGTCGGGTACGAACTCAAGCGCGCCCATTGATGTCACTATGTCGAACTCCTCTTCGCAGCCGTCCACGTAATCCGCAATGTCCGTGTTGACGGTCTCGACTTCCCCGTATCCGCGCTTGCCTCGCAATTCCGCGAGCATCTTAGAGGACACATCGACCGCCACTATGCGGGACGGTCGGGCATGGTGCTTTATGGCAGCGATGGATATTCCCGTGCCGGCCCCCAGGTCCAGCGCAGCTTCTATCGTACCGGCGCGTTTCAGTCCCATCGCCATGCCGATGAGGTAGTCAGCCTTGGCCGGCCAATCCGCTTCATCCGCGTACCTGTCATGCATGGACGCGAAAGCATCGAAATAGCCGCGGGTATCAGGATTCTGCGCGCTTCCCATATCATGCATATGGTATCATCAAAATCGTGCATCGTCAATGGTTTACAGATAGCGCAGCATGCTACAATAGGTATTAGGAGAACGAACACAAAGACAAGACTAAGAACCGACGCGGTGGATAACCTTGCATAAAAAGATACTACGACTCACCAAGGCACGACTCACCAGGATGAGGCAGGTCAACGAACTGCCGTCCATACTAAGGACCCTGCTGAAAGACGAGGCCATCGGCGGCAAGCTCATATTGGTAGCCTCGGCCCTGGCGCTGCTAGTGGTCAATTCACCCCTGAAGGGTGGATACGAGAGCTTCTGGAGCCAGGACCTCTCGATAGGATTGGACCGGTCAGTCATATCGCTCAGCCTGAGCGAGTGGGTCAGCCAGGGCCTGATGGCGCTGTTCTTCCTGGTGGTAGGGTTAGAGATCAAGCGCGAGTTCATAAGGGGCGAGCTGCGCAAGCTGAAGACGGCCCTCCTGCCCATTGGAGCGGCCGTGGGCGGCATGGTGGTGCCGGCGGTGCTTTTCCTAAGCGTCAATTACGACCAGCCCGACGCCCTGCGCGGCTGGGCCATACCCATAGCCACGGACATAGCTTTCGCCCTGGGCGTCCTTAGCCTGCTGGGGCGCAGGGTGCCGTCCTCGCTCAAGTTATTCCTGCTCACCTTGGCCATAGTCGACGACATAGGTTCGATCTTCATCATCGCCCTCTTCTACGGGGCAGGCTTCGCCATAGCGCCGCTGTTGGTAGCCCTGGGGCTGGCGGCCTTCCTGCTATTGCCGCCGGTACAGCGCCGCATATCGTTGGGTATGTTCGTATTGCTGGGCCTGTGCTTCTGGATCGCCGTATACGAATCAGGCATCCATGCCAGCATCGCCGGCGCCTTCCTGGGCTTCCTGGCCCCGCTGGGTGCTAAGGACGGCAGGGCCGTCGCCGAGAGGCTCGAGAAGTACGTCATACCGATATCGACCTTCGTGGTGGTGCCCGTGTTCGCATTTACCAGCCTGGGTATAGACATAGGGGTGTACAACCCGGTAAGAGAAGGGTCCATACAGCTGTTATGGGGCATCATCCTGGGCCTGGTCGTCGGTAAGGTCGTCGGTATAACCCTGGCTGCCTGGGTACTCATCAGGCTGCGCCTGTCGCACCTGCCCCGGGGCACCAATTGGTTCCAGATGGCCGGCGTGGGCTTCGTGGCCGGGATAGGCTTCACGGTGTCCATATTCATCACCGAGCTCGCTTTCCCTGTCAGCTCCCACCTGGCCGACACAGCAAAGATAGGCGTGTTCGCGGCTTCGTTCATCAGCGCCGCCGTCGGCTACCTGTTCCTGCGTTATAGGAGAAAGGTCGAGGAAATCGTCGAAGAAGTCGAAGGCGCGGTCGGACAATAAGCCGGCGCGCCATTGGCATACACGGTCGCATATGATATAATCACACCTGTAAAGCCAAAAACAAAAAGAACGAACACAAAAAATGAACGGCAGAAGGTTTTGCGCCGTATTCGGACGCTTCAAGCGGGCAGCAATGCTAGCCCTGGTCTGCATGGCCTGCTTATACGGCGCCTCGGGACCCCTGGCGTCGGCCGGGACCCCGGAAACGGTCAAACAGGCCGAAAAAGTGGTGCCGCGGCCAACGCGCGCGGCATGTCCGGACGTCTCGACGGGGCGCGCCAAGTGCCTGTCGGACGTATCACTGGATAGCTATGACAACCCGGAGGAAGCCGTCCAGCCTTATGCCAGCGGCGGCTACGGGCCGTCCGAGTTCCACACGGCCTACCAGATCCCGTGCAAACCGGGAGGACCGGTAGACAGCGTATGTAATACCCCGTCCAGTTACGGACCCGAGACCATAGCCATCGTCAATGCCGGAGGCTATAACGGGTCGCTGGAGGCCGACCTGCAGGCCTACAACGATCAATACGGCCTGCCTGACTGCACCGTCGCCAACGGCTGTCTGACCATAGTGAACCAGGACGGTAACACCTCTCCCCTGCCGCCGGAGGTCAACAGTGGCTGGCG
>DASUOD010000058.1:0-2780 GCA_036276795.1 Saccharimonadales bacterium (SeqCode) | reverse complement strand
TACGCGGAGCTCAAGAAAAGCTACGCTTCCAACATCACCGTGTTGGAGCCGGACTGTAGCGATTGGGCAGCCATGATAGAGCACAGCCGTGTAGAAACCGGCCGGATTGACAGGCGCATCAACGAGGTACTCGATAAAGGGGCCGACATCATCGTCCTGGCCTGTACCCATTATCACTGGATAGAAGAAGAGATAAATGAATTGGCCAAGGGAAGGGCGAAAGTCCTTCAGCCGGAAAAGGCCATGGTCGGACAGCTTAAGAAAGTGATTTCACAGCTTTAGCGAATATCTCGCCGCGCTGTTTGTAATTCTTGAACATATCGAAGCTGGTATTGGCGGTAGATAGAAGCACCACGTCGCCCGGTTCCGCCAACTCCCTGGCCTGACGGACTATACCTGCCATGTCATTGGCCCCCGTGGTGATACGGCCGAAACCGTTATTACGCAGAAGCTCGGCTATTTCGGGGCCTGTCTCCCCTATGGCGATGACCTGCTTGACGTTCGACCGACGCGAGATGAAGCTTGCCAGATCATCGAAGGGTATGCCTTTTGGTCGTCCACCCAGGATGGCGATGACCGGTTCCTTTTCGAACGCTTCGATAGCCACCGTGGCTGTTTCCGGCGTGGTACCGTAGCTGTCGTCGTAGTACCGCACGCCGTCCAGCTCTCGCACCAGCTCCAACCGGTGCTCTATGCCGCCGAAACCGGTCAGCACGGAACGGAGGGCCTCCGTATCCTGGGTGACCTGCCATACGGTCGTCACCGCGGCACAGACGTTCTGCCAGTTATGCCTGCCTAATAGTTTAAGCTCATCCGTCTTACAGATATCCTTGCCATCTATCCTGACCGCGCCGTCTTCCACTACGGCCCCTGGAGCAGCGAAATACGGTATTTTCCGGCCATTCCCGCCGGCCGCGATTTTCTCCGAAGTTTTATTATCGGCGAAGTATATGGCGATATCTTCGGAGGATTGCTTGGCGAACAGATTGGCCTTCGCGCCGAAGTATTCATCCGTGCGGGCATGCCAGTCCAGGTGTTCGGGCACGACCATCAGGCACACCCCTATATGGGGCGACCGGCCGATATCCATAAGCTGGAAGCTGGATAGCTCCAGTACGACCCAGGAGTCCGGCGTCAGTTCCGGCAACATTTCCAGGGGCGGAACACCTATATTGCCCCCCAGCCCGACCTGCTTGCCGGCGGCTTCCAGCATCTTGGCCACCAGGGTGCTGGTGGTACCTTTGCCCTTGGTGCCCGTGATACCTATGATGTTCCCGGTGGGGCAGGCTTTCAGGAATTCGTTCAGATTAGAAGTGATTTTGCTTACTACCCCCGGGCTCTTCTCCAATATGGCCGAAGGCGGCAGCCCGGCGGTCCGTACCAGCAGATCGAACTGGTCCAGATCGTCCAGATATCCGGCTCCCAGGGCGCTTCGGGCGCCTTCCGGCACATCTATCGACTCGTCAGCGTCACAGATGGTGATGTCGTGGCCGCCCTGGGCCTTGAAATACTCGTAAGAAGACCGGCCTTCAAGGCTGTAGCCCAATATGGCGATTCTCATACCCCTATTATGACAGATTAGACAGCCAGGCGCTTCTTGACCATCTCGGCAACCTGGCGGGGCGTCATATTGGCCTTCAGTATCACGCCGCTTACGCCCAGCTCTTTGACCTTCTTCGGTATCTCTTGTTCGCCGACGTTTGTCAGGATGATGACCCTTATCTTCTTGCCCCAGTCGGTAGCACGCAGCTTCTCCAGCATGGCGTCGCCTGTCATCTCCGGCATCATCAGATCGAGCAGGATGATATCCGGTTTCATGTTCTCGGCAAGGTCCAGGCCCAGGCGGCCGTTCTCGGCCGTTTCCACGCTGTACCCCAAGGCTTCGAACTTGAAACGGTACATCTGGCTAATGGCCAGGTCGTCCTCTATTATGGCAATCTTGGTCATATCAGGCTGGTATAGTTAGGATAGTAACATAACCAGTATAAGGCCAAACCGAGAAGTATGCATAGCCGCAGACAGTTGAAGCGCCAGACTGATCAGACGACCGGCGAGATACAAAGACACAGCCGGGAACTGATAAGGACCAACCGCACCCTAAGACTGCTCAAGACCATCGACGCGTTGACCCTGGAATCCCATGTTTCCGTCAAGATGGTATCCGAACATATAACGGAGGCGATCACCCAGGCCGCGAACTATCCTTTCGTAGGGCTGCTGACCCGCACCTCCGGTACCAGGGAGGAGCTAGTATTAAGCGGCTGGAGCGGTTCGGACTGGCTGGGCAGACAGAACGACCCCAATCTGGGCCTGGGACGACCCCTGCACATACAGCTGATGCACCCCTGGTTCGCCCAGATAGAAAGTTCTAAACTGGTGCCCATAGAGAATCTTTCCGACGTGCATCTGGCGGAATTCCTGGGCTGCCGCCCGTCGGACATCAAGCGCATAAAAGCGCACGTACACTTCAAGTCCCTGTATGTGATCAAGCTGGTGGCAAGACGCCGTATAGTGGGACTGCTGGTGGTAGGGTATAACTCCTTGGTGGCCGAACTTAGCCCATCAGATACGGAACTCCTTGACGAGATAAGCGATAGCATAGGGGTCGCACTGGACAACAAGCTCCTGTATGAACAGAACCGGAACGTGATCCGCCAGCTTAAGGAGTCCAACGCCAAGCTGGTAGCCCTGGACGTGGCCAAGGATGACTTCATCAGCATGGCCAGCCATCAGCTCAGGACACCTCTCACGAGCGTCAAGGGCTACACCAGCATGGTCCT
>DASUOD010000057.1:0-2680 GCA_036276795.1 Saccharimonadales bacterium (SeqCode) | reverse complement strand
TGGTAGCGAGGGCGTGCCGCCGGGTGTGGCGTTCCTTGGCGAAGCGTACAAGTTTCTGTACGAGGTCCACGGTACTTATGCCGGCACGGTTCCAGTTGTGTGCGTACAGACCGCCGGGCATGGGATTGACTTCGTTGAAGTAGACTTTCTTGGTCTTGCAGTCGATTAGCATGTCGACACGGGCTATGCCGCTGCAGCCCATGGCCTTGTAAACGGCCACGCCTGTGGCCTCGGCGCGCACGTAGACCTCTTCCGGCACCTGGGCCGGGATCTGGCTGTAGCCCTGCGCGCCTTTGGCACCCTTGCCGGAGCCTTTTCCTTTCTTGCCGCCATTCAAGTATTTGGTATCGAAGTCGAAGAAATTCTCCGGACTGGTCAGGGGCTGTTCCAGCATGGCCGGACGTGGCCGGTCATTGCCTATTATGGGCAAGGTCACTTCTACCACGTTAGGCACGGCCTCCTCGACGATGATCCGGTCGTCGTAGTGGATGGCGACTTCAAGCGCGTTGGTAAGTTCGGTACCGTTGGCTGCCCGGCCGATACCTATGCTGGAACCCAGATGGGCCGGCTTTACGAACAGCGGATATTTGAGCGACTTCTTCACCTCTTTGACGGCTTCGCCCGGATGCCGCTCTATCTCGGCTTTGGCGAAGGTCAGGAATTTGGATACCGGTATGTCATTGGCGCTCGCCAGCTGTTTGGCCAGGACCTTGTCCATGGCGATGGCGCTGGCGCTGACGCCGCAACCTACGTAGGGTATGTCCGCCATGTCGAGCAGACCCATGAGCGCGCCGTCCTCGCCATATGTACCATGCATGGCCGGAAACACTATGTCGACCTTGCGCGTCTGTTTGCGGCCGGCCACGCCGCTGGCCTTGACCAGGGTCATGCCGCCATCGAACTGTACGCTGGCCGGGCGGGTGCGATGCAGAAAGTCCTGTATGCCACCGGACCTGTACAATTCTATGTCTTTCAGTTTATCGTCCCAGTACCAGGCGCCGTCCTTGGCCACATAAACGGCCTCTACCTTATATTTCTTGGTAAGTTCCAGGGGTTTTATGACGTTGGCCAGCGCGGTCACTATTGATACGTCATGCTCGGCCGAACGTCCGCCGAAGATTACCGCTACCGTTTCCATGCGATTAGTATATACAATTACCAGGTGCAATAACAACCGCCTCGGATTGCCGTAAGCACCAAATCTTTTCTATAATAGGTTCGTTTAAATCCTTGAGGGATTAAACCGGTGATTATGCGTTACTTTAAACACGCGTACGCACCTTCACAAGTTCTAACTACTAGGCACCGAACTATACGTTACGACCAAGAAAGGTAGTGAGATGGAGTACTCAACGGCAACGTCCGGAGCAGTACGGAACAAACTCAGGTTGGTACAACTGCCTACGATTTTCGTGATGCTGGCACCGCCATTCGTCGCGATCGGCATGATCATCTGGGGAGTTCCTTTCGAGTTCACCTGGCTGGCTGCAAGCGTGTTCGTCGCAAGGTGGCTCATCGGAGGTCTAGGCATCACCGTAGGCTTTCACCGCCAGCAGACGCATGGCAGCTTCAAAAGCAGCAAGTTCATTGAAGTGCTGCTGGCATGCATGGGCAGTACCGCTATCGAGGGTCCGATCATCCCATGGGTGGCAGACCACAGGAAGCACCACAAGTACACCGATGTGCAAGGTGATCCACACAGCCCCCACGTCGACATGGACGGGCATCATCTGGGGATAGTCAAGGGTCTTTACCACGCCCACATGGGATGGCTTCCTGGCGAGACCCAAGCCGACCCGGAGGTGTTCGCTCCCAAGCTGTTGCAAAACAGGCCGATCGTCTGGGTCAGCCGGTTGTTCCCTGTCTTCGCGGTATCAGCTTACGCGATTCCTTTCGCCATCGGCTGGTTCGCGACCGGGGAGCTGCACGAAGCATTCGGCGTCATGTTCTGGGGCGGCTTCATGGCTATGGCGTTCACTCACCATGTCACCTGGAGCATCAACTCCATATGCCACGAGTTCGGCAAGCGCACCTTCAAGGTACGCAGGTCTGATCGCAGCACGAATGTGTGGTGGCTTTCACTGCCCACTTTCGGCGAGTCGTGGCATCACAACCATCATGCTTTCCCCACCTCAGCTTTCCACGGTCTGGAGAAAGGACAGTTCGATCCTTCAGCCATCTTCATCAGAGCAATGGAGAAACTGGGACTGGTCTGGGACGTAAAGCATCCGAACGAGGAGGAAATCAGTCAGAAGAAAGTAGTCCATCAACCGACCTGATTGGTCCGACGATAGGAGGTTCCACAAGTTAGAACGAGTGAAAACAAGAGGCAGATGCCAGTTATCGTAGAGCCTAACGTGCTCGCTGGCATCTGCCCGGGTGGTTGGATGACAATGTAGAGTCCCTTGTCGGATTCCAGAGTCATCTACCATCAGGCTTGGAGAAACCTTGTCGAGTCCTTTATTGGAATCCAACGTTACTTCTATAGCCGCTTCCGTAAGGGAAACAGTTAATCCTGTTTGGATTAAAGTTTCCCTTATGCCGTTCGTGGATGTGTGTCCGCGCTGACGAGTCCGAAAGGACGAAACGGCCCTGCTGTCAGGCGTAGTAATCGGTCCAGTCGTTCTGCATGACCACCAGGTCGCCGCTGGCCACGAAATGCTTGAGATTGGAGTAAAAA
>DASUOD010000056.1:0-2179 GCA_036276795.1 Saccharimonadales bacterium (SeqCode) | reverse complement strand
CCTGCTTCATGCGACGGGCCAGCTCGTCCGCCGGCAGTACGCAGACGTCGCAGTCGGTGAGCGCGCTATAGAACCATTGCATGCTTCCTTGCTTACCAGAGAAGAAGACCCACGGTACGATGGAATAAGGCCTCACCAGATGCAGTATCTTTTCGTTGCCCTGCCCGTCTATGTCGTGAAGCTTTATGACGCCGTCAGTAAGCACCAGGACGTCGTGGAGTATGTCGCCCTGATGAAGCAGTATCTGGCCGCGCGGAAAATGCTTGGGCCTGACTCCCTCGATCATTTCCCTAAGCGTAGGCGGCAACTCTTGCACCCGGACAGTATAAGCCGCTTTAGGCAGGCGGCGGTGCCAAAATTATTACAGACCGCATACCAAATGTTTTACGGAATCCGCCTGTGGGTCGGCGTACAGTGGTCAGTAGTGGATTAAGAAAGGAGAATATAATGGATATATCAGGTAAACACATCGCGGTGCTGGTACATGATTATTTTGAACAATCCGAGTTCGAGGAGCCGATCAGCGCTTTGAAAGATGCCGGCGCCGAGGTCACGGTCATAGCGGCCTCTACTAATAAGAGCCTGACCGGCATGGACCATGCGAAGCAAGGCGACACCTTCCAGGCTGACCTTCTGCTGGAGCAGGCCAGTTCCGGCGACTATGACGCGCTGGTCCTGCCCGGCGGCGCCATCAATGCGGACCATCTTCGTGCCGTGGAGGCCGCCAAGCAATGGGTGGGCGACTTCCTGGACAGCGGCAAGCCGCTGGCGGCGATATGCCATGCGCCCTGGGTGTTGGTATCGGCCGATGCCGTCGAAGGCCGCCGTCTTACCAGCTACCATACCATCAGGGATGACATAACAAACGCTGGTGGCGAATGGGTGAACCAGCCTTTGGTGATAGATGAGAATCTGATCACCAGCCGGGGTCCTGACGACCTGCCGCAGTTCAACGATGCCGTCATCCGCATGCTTAGCGGGCGTAAGGAGCCGGCTGCACGCCCTGGGCTACGGCATAGGTCGCGATGAGCTGTCGCCAAGCGACGAGGCGGATATACTGCTGGACGAAGATCTGGACGACCCCGATGAATCCCATCTGAGCAGGGTCACTCCCGAGCAAGAGCGCCGGTGAGTGAGGATTGCCACAGCACGGGTGTGGGTTTTTAGGCAATTGGCAAGAGGCGGATATTACAGCGTCATGAAGGTATCTTCCCTACACTTGATAGTGCCAATAATTAATTAACAAAAGGGAGGTATATATGGCAGATACCAACAACCCGGGACAGTTCGGCAATCGTCCCGACACCGAGGAGCAGGCCCGCCGGGGCGGCATGGCCAGCAGCGGTAAGTTCGGTAGCAAGCAAGGCGCCGATCCGCACGAGGCCGGTAAGAAAGGCGCAGAGGCCCAGCCTACCGAGGCCAAGAAGCGAGGCGGCGCGCACAGCCGCGGCGGCGGCCGCAGCACCAGCTGAACCACCCACATTCCACACCCTTTGGGCTGAGGGCGGGTGCCCTCAGCCCCCACCCCATCATCCGATAAAGGAGGAAGCAAGATGACCAGGAAGTATGATCCGAGTGCCAGTGAAGAGGTCGAAGAGACCATGCATGAACACAAGCACGAGGGCAAGTTCAAGAACAAGAAGCAAGCCGTGGCCGTAGGCCTGAGCAAGGCGCGGCGCAAGGGCAAGAAAGTTCCAAAAAAGGAAGATTGACCCCCGTTTTATAGTTAATGATTTAATAATTCACAAGAGGAGCTGAAGTCATGTGCAAAGAAGTACCCCGCGGCACCCATACCGTGATAACGGTAGAAAGCGATTTGCCGCGTGAAGACGTACTATTGCCTGCCGCCCAACCGTCGGCCGATGTTTCGCAAGTCGTATTCCTGCGATGACTTCAGCTTATCCAGCTCGTCCCAGCCTATAGGTGTCGCGACCGGAGCACCTGGCCTGGCCCTTAGGGGAATAAGGCGCTACCTGGGTCTGGCCGTAGGAATTACGCGCCACGTCCAGGTAGATCTTGTCGCCCCGTTTGGCGATCCGCGCTTCCGGGCCAGTACGCGCTCGCCGTCCAGTTTCCATTCGTAGGCCCAGTCGTTACTCCAGAAATAGTCATACGTAAGCGTGGCCTTGGCGGGATCGATCCAGTCCGGCTGGGTCTGCCGCCTTAGGCGGTCGTGGAG
>DASUOD010000055.1:0-6777 GCA_036276795.1 Saccharimonadales bacterium (SeqCode) | reverse complement strand
TTGGCGGGCACCAGGCTTTCCAGGGCTTCCAGGGTCGCGTAAGCGATGTTGGTCTTGTTGGATGAGCCCAGCGATTTGCTGAGGGCGTTCTTGACGCCCGCCACTTCCAGGATGGTGCGGACTGCGCCGCCGGCTATCAGGCCGGTACCCGCGCTGGCGGGTTTGAGCAGGATGCGGGCGCCGCTGACCTTGCGCTCGGCCTCATGCGGCAGGGTGCCCTTGTACAGCGACACTTCTATCATGCTCTTCTTGGCTACGTCGGTAGCCTTGGTCACGGCCGAGCTTACGTCGGCGCCCTTGGCGGAGCCGATGCCGACCTTCTTCTTCCGGTCGCCAACCACCACGAGGGCGCGGAAGCGGAAGCGGCGCCCGCCTTTGACCACCCGGGCCACGCGGTCGATGTGCAAGGTGCGCTCATCGAACTGTTTCTCTTCCGGCTGTACGTCATTGCGCCTTACGCGGCGCCCACCGGCGGTACCTGTGCGTTTGCCATCTACCATATCTAAAACTCCAATCCTGCCTTACGGGCGGCTTCGGCCAATGCGGCCACGCGGCCATGGTATAGCTTGCCGCCCCTGTCATAAACTACGGATTTGATCTTTCCGGACTTGGCTTTGGCGGCTATCTGCCCGCCTACCCAGGCCGCTTTCTCGGTCATCGTGCCATTCACGGTTTTCTGCCCGACGGTGGTCACCTGCGCCAATGTCTTGCCGGCTTCGTCGTCGATCAGCTGGGCCGTGACATGCAGATTGCTGACATGCACGTGCAGCCGCGGTCGGGCGGCGGTGCCGCTGATCACGGATCGTATGCGCTTCTTGCGCTGGTCGCGGTTATGTAACTTATGTGCTAATTGCTTGCTCATGCCTGTTTTTCCTTCCCGGATTTGCCGGACTTGCGGAGTATACGCTCGTCCTGGTACCTGATGCCTTTGCCTTTGTACGGCTCCGGTTTCTTGATAGCGCGGATCTCGGCGGCCACCTGGCCTACTTTCTGGCGATCGATGCCGCTGACCGTTATCGTGTTCTGCTCCACCGCTACCTGGACGCCGTCGGGCACCTTGTATATAACTTCATGCGACAGACCGACGTTCAGTTTAAGATCGGCGCCCTGTAGCGCTGCGCGGTATCCTACGCCGTTGATTTCCAGCTTCTTGGTAAAGCCCTGACTTACCCCGGTGACCATGTTGTTCAGCAGGGAACGCATCAGTCCGTGACGTGCGCGGACCTTGGGCTCGTCGTTATCGCGGGTCACCATCAGCTCCTCGCCCTCCTGCTGGACCTTTATGCCAGGCAGAGCGGATTGCGTGAGCGTACCCTTGCTCCCCGCGATGGTGATTTCGGACGGCGTCGCCGTGATAGTCACCCCGCTGGGTACGGTGATCGGCAGTTTTCCTACTCGGCTCATGCGTCTTCCTTTACCTTCCCTTAATAAACCTTACAGATTAACTCGCCGCCGACATGTTCGGTTCGGGCGCGCTCGCCGGTCATTATGCCCCGGGACGTAGATATTATGACCAGGCCGCGGCCGCGCTTGACCACCGGGATTTCCTTGGCGTTCACGTAATGACGCCGACCCGGTTTACTCATGCGGACTATCTCGGTTATGCGCGCGTTGCCGGACCCGTTGATCTTCACTTTCAGGGTCTTGCCTACCGTGGCATCGTTGACTGACACTTCGTCTACGAAGCCGTTCTCTTGCAACAGGCGGGCTACCGACTCCTTGAGTCGGGAATGCGGCAGGCTCACCTCCGCTTTCCGCACCGCGATGGCGTTGCGGATACGGGTCAGCATATCGGCTATGGGGTCTGTAGTGGTCGTGCTCATATATTCTCCTACCAACTCGATTTCGTTACTCCGGGTATCTCACCCTTGGCCGCATGTTCACGGAAACTAAGACGGCTTAGGCCGAACTGGCGCATGTAGGAACGCGAGCGGCCCGTTTCCACGCAGCGGTTCCGGCGCCGGGTAGGCGAGGAATTACGCGGCAGTTTGTGCAGGCCTTCCTGGTCACCCAGCTCCTTGAGTTCCTTGCGCTTGGCGGCGTACTTATCGATCATCCTAAGCCGTTTGGCATCGCGCGCTATGATTGATTTCTTGGCCATTACTTATCTCCTTTCTCGAAAGGCATGCCCAGCTTGGCCAGCAATGCCCGGGCGTGCTCTTTATCCTTACATTTGATCACAAAGATTACCTGCAGACCGTGGGCCGGCGTGGTTTCTTCGAAGCTCAGTTCGGGGAACACGGACTGGTCCGCGAATCCGATGCTGTAGTTGCCCTGCTTGTCGAAGGCTTTGGCGCTCACGCCATGGAAGTCGCGCAGACGGGGCAATACCAGGTTGATCACGCGATCGGCGAATTCGTACATAAGTTCGCCGCGCAGGGTAACTTTAAGACCTATCTTATTGCCTTCGCGCAATTTGAAGCCGGCGATGGAATTCTTGGCATAGGTGTTGACCGGTTGCTGCCCGGTGACCTTGCGCAGGGTGTTGGCGGCCGTTTCAAGCAGACGCTTGTCGTCCTTGGCCTTGCCCAGACCGGTGTTCACTACGACCTTCTCCAGACGCGGTACCTCGTGGATGTTCTTCAGACCCAGCTCGGCCTGGAGCTCCTTGGCCATCTTATCGTTGTAGAGCACGCGTAGACGTGCGCCGGTATTGGCGGTAGCTTCAGCCGTCATTTGACCTCCTTGCCGGTCTTCTTGTACAGGCGGACCTTCTCGCCGTCCGCGTTCACGCGGTAGCCGATGCGGCTGGGTTTGCGCGACGAGGGTTCGAGTATGGCGACCTTGCTTACCCAGATGGGCTTGGTCACTTCCAGGATGGCGCCCTGCGGGTTCTGGCGGTTGGGCTTGACGTGTTTCTTCACTACGTTGATGCCTTCGACGGTCACTTTGTTCTCGCTCGGGTGCGTGGCCGTGATTTTGCCGGTCTTACCCTTGTGCTTGCCGGAGCGCACTATCACGGTGTCGCCTTTCTTCAGTCGTATCTTCGTCATAGTACCTCCGGTGCCAGCGACACTATCTTGGCATAGCCCTGGTCGCGCAATTCGCGCGGGACGGGGCCGAAGATACGCGTAGCCTTGGGCTGGTTATCGTCGCCGATTATCACGGCGGCGTTGTCGTCGAACTTGATGGTGGAGCCGTCCTTGCGGCGGATGGTATTGCGGGTGCGCACCACCACGGCACGTACGACGGTCTTCTTCTTGACGGCGCCGCTGGGGCTGGCCTGCTTGACGGTGGCGACTATAACGTCCCCTACCTTGGCGTAGCGATGGCGCGTGCCACCCAGGACACGGATGCAGAGGATTTCGCGGGCGCCGCTGTTGTCACAGACGCTCAACCGGCTTTCCTGCTGGATCATTCCTTTGCCTCCCCGGGCTGGTTACCTTCGTCTTCTTCGGTGGCCTTGGCCTTGGCGGCCGGCCGCTCGGGCTCGTCGGTCTTGGTGGCGGCCAGTGACTCGGCGCGCAGGACAGGTTTCTCGATGATGCGTTCCAGCTTGTGATGCTTGCGCCGGCTGATAGGGCGCGTCTCGACTAGGGCGACCTTGTCACCCACCTGGGCCTCGTTCTTGGGGTCGTGAGCCACGAACTTCTTGCTGTCGGTGTACTGCTTGCGGTAGAGCGGGTGGGTCTTGCGCGTGCGTACGGTGACGACTATGGTCTTGTCGCCTTTGCTGGAGGATACGGTACCTACTATTTGTCTTGCCATGTTACTTTGCCTCCTTCATCAGGGCTTCACTCAGGACCGTAAGCATGCGGGCCAGATCCTTGCGCTTGTTGCGGATGGTGCGGGCGTCATTGATCTCGCCCAGGTGCAGCCGGCGCTTGAGTTCGGTTATTTCTTCACGCATCTTGGTGCTCTCTTTGGCCAGTTCGGCCGTGGACAGTTTGCGCATATCGGCGACCTTCATGGACTAGCCCTCCTCCCTTTTCAGGAACTTGGTCTTCACCGGCAGTTTGTGGGCGGCCAGGCGCATGGCCTCGCGGGCCGTGTCTTCGGCCACGCCCTGCATCTCGAACATGATGGTTCCGGGGCGGACCTTGGCCACGTAGAACTCCGGGTTGCCCTTGCCGCTGCCCATCTTCACGTCCTGCGGCTTGCGGCTGACGGGCGTGTGGGGGAATATGCGTATCCATATCTTGCCGCCGCGCTTGATGTAGCGGGTCATGGCCTGGCGGGCAGCCTCTATCTGGCGCGACGTGATGCGCTCCTGGCCCTGGGCCTGAAGGGCGTAGTCACCGAAGGCTATGTAGTTGCCGGCGGTAGCCACGCCGCGGACGCGGCCCTTGCGCACCTTGCGGTGCTTCATGCGGTTCGGGAGCAGCATCTTACTGGACCTCCCCCTTGTAAATCCAAACCTTGACGCCTATGATGCCGGCGACCGTATTAGCGTTGACCTGTGCGTAATCGATGTCGGCGCGGATAGTATGCAGAGGTACGGAGCCTAAGACCTCTTTTTCGCGGCGCGACATCTCGGCACCGTTCAAGCGGCCGGACACCTCTACGCGTATGCCCTTGGCACCGGCGCGCATGGTGGCGGCGGCCGTGGATTTGATGGCCCGGCGGAAACTCATGCGGCGCTCCAGCTGATGGGCGATGTTCTCGGCGACCAGCTTGGCGTACAGGTCCGGCTTCTTAACCTCTTCGATGTTGATGCGGGTAGGCGTGCCGCCGTAGATCTTTTCGATCTGCTGTTTGAGCTCGGTGGCACCGGCGCCGCCGCGGCCGATGACCACGCCGGCCTTGGCAGTGTCTATGGTCACGGTGACCAGGTTAGGCGTGCGGGTGATTTCCACCTTGTTGATAGAAGCCCGGCTGCCCAGCTTGTCTTTGATGAGACGGCGCACGGCCAGGTCGTCCTTAAGGAACTTGGCGTACTCCCGCTTTGGCACGAACCACTTGCTGCGCCAATTCTTGTTTACCTGGAGACGCATCGATATCGGATTTACTTTCTGTCCCATTACTTGGTCTCCTCCGTCTTCTTAGCTTTTTCGGCCTTTGGCTCGCTCTGGGCAGGCTTCTTGGCTGCAGGCTTCTTTGGTTCGCGCTTCTCGCCGTCCACCACGACGCGTATGTGGGACGTCTTGCGCTGGAAGCGCAGGGCGCGTCCGTAAGCTGCCGGGCGGTACCGCTTAAGCCGCGGCCCGGGAGTAACCGAAATCTCGGTTATCTGAAGGGTGGCCGGCTTATAGTCGTGGTTATGGTCGGCGTTGGCCTGGGCGCTCTTTATGACCTTGCTTACGGCCTGGGCGCTGCGGCGGGGGGTATGATCCAGGATGGTCAGCGCATCTTTTACGGTGCGGCCGCGTACCAGTCCGGCCACCACGCCGACCTTGCGGGGGCTCAGGCGTACTCCTTTAGCGACTGCTTTGACTGCCATCACTTAGCTCCTTTCGCCAGCTTGCCGCCATGGGAGCGGAATTTGCGCGTCGGCGCGAACTCGCCCAGTTTGTGACCGACCATATTCTCGGTGATGAAAACGGGTACGTGGACCTTGCCGTTGTGTACGGCTATGGTCTTGCCTACGAATTCCGGGGCCACGGTAGAAGCCCGCGCCCAGGTCTTTATGATGGTGCGGTCGTTATCGCCCAAGGCAGCCACCTTCTTGGCAAGCTTGTAATCTATGAACGGTCCTTTCTTAAGCGATCTACTCATCGTCTATTTCCTCTTCCCTTGCTGACGGCTTCTTACTATGTATTTGTCGGTATACTTACGGCGGCGCGTCTTATAGCCCAGGGTCTTCTGCCCCCAGGGCGTCTTAGGCGCGGAGCCGTGGTTCTTGCCGCCGCCGATGCCGTGGCGTCCGCCATCGCCGCCGCCGTGCGGGTGATCGGCCGCGTTCATGACCACGCCGCGCACGGAAGGCCGTATGCCTTTGTGACGGCTTCTGCCCGCCTTGCCGACCTTGATGTTCTGATGCTGTTCATTGCCGACGACCCCAAGGGAGGCCATGCAGCTTTCATGGACCATACGGACCTCGCCGCTGGGCATACGCAGCTGGGCGTAACCGCCGTCCAGGCCCATGAGCTGGGCGCCGCCCCCGGCGCTGCGTACCGCCTGGGCGCCGCCCCCGACCTTCAGTTCGACCGCGTGCACGGTACTGCCTACCGGTATGTTCTTAAGCGGCAGGCGGTTGCCGGATTCTATGGGCGCTTCCTCGCCGCTCGTTATGGTCTGGCCGGGCTTCATACCTTTGGCCGCCAGGACATAGTGGTAGGTCCCGTCGTTTTCTTTGATGCGGGCGATGCGCGCGCTGCGGTTGGGGTCGTATTCTATATGCTCGACGACCGCGCTCTTGCCCGGCGCCAGCTTGAAGTTCATGATTCGATAGAATTTCTTGGCACCGCCGCCCTTATGCCTGGTGGTGATGCGGCCTTGGTTGTTGCGCCCGTTGCCGCGGCGCTTAGGAACCAGCAGGGACTTGAGCGGCTTCTTGGTGGTTATACCGTCGAAATCCTGCGTGGTCATACCGCGCCGGCCGGGAGTGGTGGGTTTGTACTGCCTGATAGCCATTACTTCTTACCCCCGTCATTCTTGCGCCGGCGGAAACCGCGCCAGGCTTTCAGGCCGAACCTGCGTTCGGTAGGCTTCTCGGCTTCGGGCTCGGCCGGCGCGGCGGGCTTTTCGGGCTTGGCGGTCTTGGCGGTCTTGGCCGGCGTGGCAGGTTTCTTGGGTTTCACGGCCGGTTTTTCAGCCTTCTTGGCGGATTTATCTGCTTTCTTGGCGGCTTTCTCTTCTTTCTCGGCCTGCTTGGCGGCGGCTTTTTCGAACTTCTCC
>DASUOD010000054.1:0-2977 GCA_036276795.1 Saccharimonadales bacterium (SeqCode) | reverse complement strand
AGAAGGCCCTGGGCCTGGCCGTAGAAACCATAGAGAAACAGTTCGGCAAGGGTTCCATCATGAAGCTGGGTGAAGCCCACGCCCGGAACGTAGAATGCATACCTACCAGTTCGCTGAGACTGGACATAGCCTTGGGCGGCGGCATACCCAAGGGCCGCGTGGTAGAAATCTACGGCCCTGAGAGTTCCGGAAAGACCACGCTTAGTCTGCATGCCATAGCCCAGGTGCAGAAATCCGGCGGTACGGCCGCGTTCATAGACGCCGAGCACGCACTGGATCCTTCATACGCCAAACGCATTGGCGTAGACGTGGAAAACCTGCTCCTTAGCCAGCCGGACAACGGCGAACAGGCCTTGGAAATAGTAGAGACCCTGGTACGCTCGAACGCAGTCGACCTGATAGTCGTGGACTCCGTGGCCGCCCTGGTACCGCGCGCCGAAATCGAAGGCGAGATGGGCGATAGCCATATGGGCCTGCAGGCCCGCCTCATGAGTCAGGCCCTGCGCAAACTCACCGCCATCATCAGCCGCAGCAAGGCCACGGTCATATTCATCAATCAGATCCGCATGAAGATCGGCGTAATGTTCGGCAACCCGGAAACCACCCCCGGCGGCAATGCTCTTAAGTTCTACTCCAGCGTGCGCATGGACATCCGGCGCATCGGGCAGATCAAACAAGGGGACGATATCCTTGGCAACCGTACGCGTGTCAAAGTAGTGAAGAACAAGCTCGCGCCGCCGTTCCGGCAGGCTGAGTTCGACATCATGTACAACAAAGGCATCAGTAGCAGCGGCGACGTGCTGGACTTGGCCGCGGACCGCGGCATGGTGGAAAAGACTGGCGCCTGGTATGCATACCAAGGGCAGAAAATCGGTCAGGGCCGCGAGGCCGCCAAGCAGTACCTAGAGCAGAACCCCAAGGTACAAGCCGAACTTGCCAAAAAGCTTATAGCCGACGCCGCGAAGGAGTAGTGTCGTCAGGCCATGAGAATCACGGCCATCAAACGGCAGGTCAAGCGCACGGACAGGTACTCGGTGTTCGTGGAAGGCAAGTACGCGTTCTCTTTGAGCGATTCGGCCTTGCTGGATAGCGGGCTTGTGAACGGCCAGGAGCTTAGCGAAGCCGAGCTGAAAAATTGGAAACGTGCCTCGGCGGACGACAAGCTCTACAACAACGCGCTGGAGTATGCGACCCTGCGGCCGCGCAGCGCGTGGGAGATGGAACAATATCTAAGGCGCAAGGAGTGCGAGCCGACCCTGGCCGACAAGATACTTAGCAAGTTAAGCGACATGGGGTTGTTGGACGATGAAGCTTTCGCCAGAAGCTGGGTGGCCAACCGTCGTCTGCTGAAACCCACGTCACGACGTAAGCTCCTTCAGGAACTACGGGCCAAACGCGTGTCCGACGACGTGGCTGATCTGGTTCTTGGCGAAGATCCGGCGGATGAACGGACCGTGCTGGCCGAGCTGGTGGCACGCAAGCGCAGACAATCGCGGTATCAGGATGACCAGAAACTCATGCAGTACCTGGCTGGCCAAGGTTTCAACTATGGCGACATAAAGGCCGTGCTCAGCGGTTCGGACTAGCCGGCAGGCATACGGGCCGTAGCCGGCGCGCCTTCAAGCAGGTCGTTGATTATGATGCGGCGCGGCGTTATCTCCTGCACCTGGTTGCGATCGATGCTCAACGACCCACCGGCGAAGCTCTTAAGTATGGATTGCGATACGTAGATCTTCTGCACGAACATGGTCTCTATCTCGGTAGCATAATCACTGACCTTGCCCACCTTCTGTTTGCTTGCCGTGACGACCGGTTTGCCCAGAAGCTCGAAATTCAGCTCCAGGATTTTCTTAAGCCGTACCAGCTCTCCCTCTTCTGCAAGGACATCATGATCATTGACTACGAAACCGCCCTGCAGGACTTCGCGGATATCCTGGTAAAGGAGCACCAAGTCCCTTTTCTTATCGAACCGGTCCTTGCAATAAAAGCCCTCTATCTTTAGATTGTCCGGATTGATGATGGCTGCCGTGACCGTGGCCACAGGACCGCCCGTCCTGAGCGAAAGCACGGATTTATTGAGCAATGCACCACTAAGCTGAAGCATATTCCCAGTATAGCGTATGAAGTGAAACCTCCCCTGGCGGTATTAAATAATTTAATGCTTTCGGCACGTTCAAGACGCTAGTGCTTGGAAGCGGTCGGGCGCAGGCCGTACAATCCTGCCTACCATGCGGCGAATAAAAGGCTCACTACAGGCAGTGATGGCAATCATGGTGCTCGGCGGCCTACTGGCAGTACAGCCGGGCCCCGCCGCGGCTGAGGCTGATGGTTCCTCCCTCATCATCAGCCAGCTCAAGATTACCAGCCGCGACGGTCAGTTCATCACGCTGTATAACGCCACGGATTCGGCGATCGACATGGGCAAGTACCGGCTGGTGTATTTCAACAGCTACGACCTGGACAAGGCAACCAGTAGCAAGCTGATAGCCCTCTCTGGCACGGTACCGCCGCATGGCTACTATATGGTCAACGACGACGCGTTGTTGTTGTGCTACTGGCTGACCGTGGATTCCGCATCGTTGGGGTTCTCAAGTACGGCCGGCATGGTGCAGGTGATAGCTTTCGACCAACGGGCTCCGGGCGGCCCGGTCACGCCTACGTTGCAGGACTTCGCGGCATGGTCCAAGAAAGACACGGCTGATATTCAGACCCTGCCAAGCGACACCGGCGACTTCTTGCAGCGCCAGCCCGCGGACGGCCAGGGTAATCCCAAGGTTTCCGCCCCGGGCGCCGGCAGTTGGCTGACCGTCCATCCGGACAGCGATAATCCTTGCGTGCTGACCACGGCCGCCGCCGCGGATGCGCCCACCAGTCCCGGCAGGCTTCTGTCGCCGGCGGAGCCGCCCGCCACCATAGTATCGGCCGAGTCCGGCCCATACGCGGGTCTCCCGCCGGCAGATGCCGGACTCAGAGCCCC
>DASUOD010000053.1:0-3609 GCA_036276795.1 Saccharimonadales bacterium (SeqCode) | reverse complement strand
GCAGGTTGATTTTAGCCGAAAAACAGAGGAAGCACAAATTGACTAACTGGGGTCATTCTGCTAGAATAATCCTCAAGCAAATAAGCGAACTCCATGCCTAAAGCAAAGTCTAAAAGCCCAGCTGACTACATAGTGCCTTTGAACATGAACGGCCTTGAAGGCCGTATGCTCAGGATGCCGGCTCCGGATACCAAGCAGGCCAAAGGGCGCGAGGTGATGTTCGTATACGGTTCGCATTCCTCGCTGGAGCGTTGGTGGGGCGTGGCGCAGGTCCTTAACCGGTACGGGGCGGTCACAGCGCCCGACCTGCCCGGTTTCGGCGGCATGGAGAGCTTCTACAAGCTCGGTAAGAAGCCCACGTTGGACAACATGGCCGATTACCTGGCTGCTTTCATAAAGCTGCGTTATAAGCGCAAGAAAGTGATGATAGTAGGCATGAGCTACGGGTTCATAGTGGCTACCCGCATGCTCCAACGCTGTCCGGAGCTGACGAAGAAAGTCACCCTGATGGTCAGCATAGTAGGTTTCGCGCATAAGGATGACTTCATTTTCAGCAAGACCCAGTTCTTCGCGTACTATTGGGGCACCAAGTTGCTGACTTACCGCGTACCTGCCGCGCTTTTCCGGGTCATGGCGTTGAACCCTAGGGTGCTGCGCGCCGCTTACGGCCGCACGCCGAACGCCAAGCATAAGTACAAGCTGGCCAAGACCGAGGACGAGGTCAGGAACATACAGGACGTGGAAGTCGGCCTATGGCGCGACAACGACGTACGCACATGGGCCTACACCATCAATGACTTCTTCAAGCTGGATAATTGCCGGGCGCGCGTAAACGTACCGGTATGGCATGTAGCGGTGTCGGACGACCACTACTTCGACCACAAGCTCGTGGAGCAGCATATGCGCGTCATCTTCAGCGATTTCAACACCGCCACGTTCGATATGAAGGCGCACGCCCCAAGCGTGCTGGCGGACGAGAAAGATGCCGCGGCACTGTTCCCGCCCAAGCTACGCCGCTACCTGGCCAGGGCCTCATAAGTGTTATACTTGGTAAGAATATGAAGATCGGATTGGTTTGCCCGTACAGCCTCAATAAGCAGGGCGGCGTACAAGAGGTGGTCTTGGCGCTCAAGGACGGCCTTAGGAAGAAAGGCCATGACATCAGGATCATCACCCCCAAGCCTCGGAGCAATGGCAGCGACAGCAACGGTAACGCTACCAGCGGCAGCCATGTCGAGCACGCCGACGACATAATATACTTCGGCACCTCGACCGATTTTCGCTCGGTATCGCGCACCACGGCCCAGATTTCCAGCACCGGGGATACCGAAGAGGTCGACGCCATGCTGAAAGACGAGGATTTCGACATACTGCACTTCCATGAACCCTGGATACCGTTCCTGAGCCGCCAGCTGCTTCAACGCTCCAATAGCGTCAACATAGCCACGTTCCACTCCAAGGTCCCGGAAAGCCTGCTCCCGCGCAGTTTCGTCAAAGTCATGACGCCTTACCTGCGTTCCGTCATGAAATATCTGCACGTATACACCGCCGTCTCGGATGCGGGCGCCGAATACGTGGCCGGCATGACGGACGCGCACATCTCCATAGTTCCGAACGGGATCGACCTTAAGAAATACAGCAAGGTGACTCCGAAGAAAAAGTTCAACGAAGAAAATCCGACGGTGCTCTTCATAGGCCGTCTGGAAGGCCGCAAAGGTGTCAAATACCTGCTTAGCGCTTTCCGGCGCTTCGCGCAGGATAATCCGCACGCCCGGCTGGTGATAGTTGGCGACGGGCCGGAGCGGGAAAGGCTGGAGCTGCTGGCGGAGGATCTGGAGATAGACAACGTCACGTTCATGGGCCACGTCAGCGAAGAGCGCAAGCTTGAGCTGCTGGCGGAGGCCGAGCTGTTCTGTTCGCCCGCCCTGTTCGGAGAAAGCTTCGGCATAGTCCTATTGGAAGCCATTGCCACCGGCACCATATGCATAGCGGGCAATAATTCGGGTTACGTCGGCGTCATGCGGGACATGGGCGCCCTGTCATTGGTCAATCCCGAAGATACCGAGGAATTCGCCCGGCGTATGCATGCTTTCACCCACCAGAAGGACCTGCGCAAGCTCTGGGGCAAGTGGGCCGCCGGATACGTGAAGCAGTTCGATTATCCCCTGGTGGTAGACCAGTACGAGAAACTTTATAAGGAGTCCCTCTCAGCACATGGCCGGAACGCGAAGTAAAGGGCTGAAGGTAGGCTTCGTACTTGATGACGGTCTGGATAATCCTGACGGCGTCCAGCAGTACATATTAGCTGTAGGAGATTGGCTTAGGAGCAAGGGGCATCAGGTAAGTTACCTGGTGGGGCAGACCTCCCGCGAAGATATACCCGGCGTACACAGCATGAGCCGCAACGTCCGCGTGCGCTTCAACGGTAACCAGGGCGGGACCATGCCCCTGCCGGCCTCAACGCGCAAGATACGGCAGGTATTGGAAGCCGGGCGCTTCGACGTCTTGCACGTACAGGTGCCTTACAGCCCTTTCATGGGCAGCAAGGTGATAATGAACGCCGATGGGCGCACGGCCGTAATAGGCACCTTCCACATAGCGCCCAACAACCGGCTGGTGGCCCTAGGCAACCGCGCCCTTGGGATTCGGCTCAAGAAGTCATTGCGGCGTATCGACACAATGCTGAGCGTGTCGCAGGCGGCGGCTGATTTCGCCAGCGATACGTTCCGCGTAGACAGCACCATATCGCCCAATGTCATAGATTATGGACGTTTCCATGCCGCTAAGCCTCTGAAGGAATACGACGACGAGCGGCTGACCATCCTGTTCCTGGGGCGTCTGGTACCCCGGAAAGGCTGCCTGCAGCTGCTCAAGGCCGTGAACCTGCTGGCCGACCGCGGCGATCTGCCCGGGTTCCGGGTGATCATATGCGGTACGGGGCCGTTGGAAAATCATCTGCGCAGGTACATAACGGAGCATAGGCTTAACGGCATCGTAGAAATGGCCGGATTCGTGACCGAAGAAGACAAGCCAAGATATTATGCTTCGGCGGACATATCCGTGTTCCCAAGTACCGGCGGCGAGAGCTTCGGCATAGTCCTGCTGGAAGCCATGGCCAGCGGACGATCCGCCATACTGGCGGGCGACAACGAAGGATACCGGTCGGTGCTGGTATCTCGCCCGGAACTGCTGGTGGATGCCGACGACGCGCGCGGCATGGCCGTCAGCCTGGCCCACTATCTGCAGGACGGCAAGTTCAGGCGGGAAGTCAGCCGTTGGGGCGCGGATTTCACCAGATCCTTCGACGTCAATGTCGTAGGCGAGCGGCTCGTGGGCATTTACGAAGAAGCATTGCATAAACGGCGTAACCGGTGAATAATACACATATGCTGAAATTTTTCCGTAACGACGATGAGCCTGAAGTAGCGATAACGGTGACCACCGAGACATTCGTAAGGCTGGCGCTGTTGACGGTCGGCACCATAATATTATTACTAGCCGTTAAGAAGGCCTCGTATGCCTTGATCCTGATATTCACGGCCTTCTTCCTGGCGCTGGCTCTTAACAGCCCGGTGCATTGGCTGAGCAGGCACATGCCGGGCCGGAGCA